>NZ_JBITIB010000016.1:0-201645 GCF_044458565.1 Streptomyces sp. NPDC050433
ACGAGCGTTGCACGCGCCGTAAATCATGCCGTCCGGGCATGACCCCGGAGCGGCACCCGGCAACCACCGCAACCCACCCAGCGCGCCGCAGGCGCCCCCGCAGGCGCCCCACACCCGCTACACCGGGTCCGTCACGAAGTCGATCAACTCCTCCACCCGCCCCAGCAGCGCCGGCTCCAGGTCGCGGAAGGAGTGGACCGAGGACAGGATCCGTTGCCACGCCGCACCGGTGTTTTCCGGCCAGCCCAGGGAACGGCACACCCCCGTCTTCCAGTCCTGGCCGCGCGGGACCGTCGGCCACGACGGGATCCCCACCGACGACGGCTTCACCGCCTCCCAGACGTCGATGTACGGGTGGCCCACGACCAGGACATTCTCCCCGGTCACCTGCTCGGCGAGGCGGAACTCCTTGGACCCCGGCACCAGATGGTCGACCAGCACCCCGAGCCGCGCGTCCGGCATGGGGCCGAACTCCGCGACGATCGCCGGTAGATCGTCGATTCCCTCCAGGTACTCCACGACCACGCCCTCGATCCGCAGGTCGTCCCCCCAGACCCGCTCGACCAGTTCCGCGTCGTGCCGCCCCTCGACGTAGATGCGCCCCGCACGGGCCACCCGCGCCCGTGCGCCCGGAACGGCGACCGAGCCGGAGGCCGTACGGGCGGGCCGGGCCGGGCCACCGACAGTGGGCCGGACCAGGGTGACCACCCGGCCTTCGAGCACGAACCCCCGTTCCACCAGCGGGAACACCCGGTGCTTGCCGAAGCGGTCCTCCAGGGTGACCGTCGGGCCCTCGGCCGTCTTCTCGCAGCGGATCACCGCGCCGCAGAAGCCCGTCGACACCTCCTCGACCACCAGATCCGGTTCGGCGGGCACCTCGGGCACCGGCTTCGAACGCTTCCAGGGCGGGGTCAGATCGGGGCTGTAACTGCGCATCCGCAGACGATAACGGGGCCCGCTTCACGCCGTGCCGAAACGCGCGGCCAGCGACCCTCGTTGGGCCCGTACGAACGCCGCGTCGACGGCCGCGCCGTGGCCGGGAACGTACACCGCGTCCTCGCCGCCCAGCGCCAGCAGCCGGTCCAGCGCGGCCGGCCAGCGGGAGGGGATCGCGTCGTCGCCGGCCTGCGGTTCCCCCGACTCCTCGACCAGGTCGCCGCAGAAGACGACCTCCTGGTCGCCGGGGACCAGCAGCGCGAGATCGTGCCCGGAGTGGCCGGGCCCGACATTGGCCAGAAGTACCTGCCGTCCGCCGAGATCGAGCGTCCACTCGCCGCTCACGGGGTGCCCCGGCACGGCCAGTACGTCCACCGCAGTGGCCGCTTCGGAGGCGGGCACCCCGTGCCGTACGGCAGAGGACCGCAGGCCGTCGCGGTCGCGCAGCAGCAGCTCCGCCAGGCCGACCGCCCCGTAGACCTCCGCGCCCGAGAACGCAGCCGTCCCCAGGACATGGTCGAAGTGCGGATGGCTGAGCGCGATGTGCGTGACGCGACGGCCGCCGCACAGCGCCTGCGCCTGCGTGCGGATCTCCGCGCCCTCACGGAGCGTGGAGCCCGTGTCGTAGAGAAGGACGGCGTCCTCGCCCACGACGAGGCCGACCGTCGCATCCCAGCCAGGCAGTCGCCGTCTGCCGACGCCGGAGGCGAGTCGTTCCCAGCCGTGCTCTTCCCAACGGACGTTCATACGGCGACGCTATCGGTGGGGAGGGCGGTGCCGCGCGGTGGCGTGACCGGTCGGCCTTGCTAGGGGCGTACCTGACGGCCGTACACTGGGCCGGGGAATGCTGGCACTCCTGCGTATCGAGTGCCAGGCCGGATCCGATGACCCAGAGCTGGAGGTGTGCGCGATGCTGAGCGAACGCAGGCTTGAGGTGCTGCGCGCCATCGTCCAGGACTATGTCGGCACCGAGGAGCCCGTCGGCTCCAAGGCGTTGACCGAGCGGCACAAGCTCGGTGTCTCCCCGGCCACCGTGCGTAACGACATGGCGGTCCTGGAGGACGAGGGCTTCATCGCCCAGCCCCACACGAGTGCGGGCCGCATCCCGACGGACAAGGGCTACCGGCTGTTCGTCGACCGGCTGGCGGGCGTCAAGCCGCTGTCGGCGCCGGAGCGCAGGGCCATCCAGAACTTTCTCGACAGCGCCGTCGATCTGGACGACGTGGTGGGCCGTACGGTGCGGCTGCTCGCGCAGCTGACCCGGCAGGTCGCGGTCGTGCAGTACCCCTCGCTGACCCGCTCGACGGTGCGGCACGTGGAACTGCTCTCGCTGGCCCCCGCGCGGCTGATGCTCGTTCTGATCACCGACACCGGCCGGGTCGAGCAGCGCATGATCGACTGCCCGGTGCCGTTCGGCGACACGTCGCTGGCGGACCTGCGGGCCCGGCTCAACGCGCGGGTGGTGGGGCGCCGGTTCGCCGATGTGCCGCTGCTGGTGCAGGAGTTGCCCGAGTCCTTCGACCTGGAGGACCGGGGGACGGTGTCCACGGTCCTCGCGACGCTGCTGGAGACGCTGGTCGAGGAGACCGAGGAGCGGCTGATGATCGGCGGCACCGCCAATCTGACGCGCTTCGGGCACGACTTCCCCCTGACGATCCGGCCGGTGCTGGAAGCACTTGAGGAGCAGGTCGTGCTCCTCAGGCTGCTCGGCGAGGCCGAGGACTCGGGCATGACCGTACGAATCGGGCACGAGAACGCCCACGAGGGCCTCAACTCCACGTCCGTCGTCGCGGTCGGCTACGGTTCGGGCGACGAGGCAGTCGCCAAACTCGGCGTGGTCGGACCGACCCGCATGGACTACCCCGGAACGATGGGAGCGGTACGCGCAGTGGCACGTTACGTCGGACAGATCCTGGCGGAGTCGTAAGTGGCCACGGACTACTACGCCGTACTCGGCGTACGCCGCGACGCATCACAGGACGAGATCAAGAAGGCATTCCGCAGACTCGCCCGCGAGCTGCACCCGGATGTCAATCCCGATCCCAAGACGCAGGAGCGCTTCAAGGAGATCAACGCCGCGTACGAGGTGTTGTCCGACCCGCAGAAGAAGCAGGTCTACGACCTCGGCGGCGACCCCCTCTCACAGGCGGGCGCCGGCGCGGGCGGCTTCGGGGCCGGTGGCTTCGGCAACTTCTCCGACATCATGGACGCGTTCTTCGGGACGTCGCAGCAGCGTGGGCCGAGGTCGCGGACGCGGCGCGGCCAGGACGCGATGATCCGGCTGGAGATCGACCTCAACGAGGCGGCCTTCGGTACGACGAAAGACATCCAGGTCGACACGGCCGTTGTCTGCACGACCTGCTCAGGCGAGGGCGCCGCTCCCGGCACCTCGGCGCAGACCTGCGACATGTGCCGTGGTCGCGGCGAGGTCTCGCAGGTCACCCGTTCCTTCCTGGGCCAGGTCATGACGTCGCGGCCGTGCCCGCAGTGCCAGGGCTTCGGTACGGTCGTGCCGACCCCCTGCCCCGAGTGCGCCGGCGACGGCCGTATCCGGTCGCGCCGCACGCTCACGGTCAAGATCCCGGCGGGTGTCGACAACGGCACCCGTATCCAGCTCTCCGGCGAGGGCGAGGTCGGGCCCGGCGGCGGCCCGGCGGGTGACCTGTACGTCGAGATCCACGAGTTGCCGCACACGGTGTTCCAGCGGCGCGGCGACGATCTGCACTGCACGGTGACCATCCCGATGACGGCGGCGTCGCTGGGCACGCAGTGCCCGCTGGAGACGCTGGACGGCGTCGAGGACATCGACGTCCGTCCGGGCACCCAGTCGGGCCAGTCGATCCCGCTCCACGGCCGCGGCATCACGCATCTGCGCGGCGGCGGCCGGGGCGATCTGATCGTCCATGTCGAGGTCATGACCCCGTCGAAACTCGACCCGGAGCAGGAGCGGTTGCTGCGAGAGCTGGCGAAGCTCAGGGGCGAGGAACGGCCCACCGGGCAGTTCCAACCGGGGCAGCAGGGGCTTTTCTCACGGCTGAAGGACGCGTTCAACGGGCGCTGACGCGCGCTGTCGTCGGGCGCCGCAGGGGCTGTTCCCGGCCCCCGCGGCGCCCGACGGTGAACCGGTACCGAGGCTCCACGGGCGACATGGCACCATGCGTGCATGTCCTCCGTGTTGACCGACATCTGCCGGTATCCGATCGTGCAGGCTCCCATGGCCGGCGGCGGGTCCTGCCCGCAGCTGGTCGCGGCCGTCGGTGATGCCGGAGGGCTCGGCTTCCTCGCCGCCGGCTACAAGACCGCCGACGGGATGTACCAGGAGGTCAAGCAGCTGAGGGGGCTCAGCGGCGCCGCGTTCGGGATCAATCTGTTCATGCCGCAGCCGCACCACGACGACCACGCGGCCGTGGAGGTCTACCGCGAACAGCTCGCCGGTGAGGCGAGTTGGTACGAGACCCCGCTCGGCGACCCCGACGCGGGCCGCGACGACGGGTACGAGGCCAAGCTCGCGATACTCCTCGACGATCCCGTCCCGGTCGTGTCGTTCACCTTCGGCTGCCCCACACCCACCACCCTCGACGCCTTCAGCCGCGTCGGCACGCTCACCGTCGTCACGGTGACCACGCCGGAGGAGGCCCAGACCGCCGAGTGGTCGGGCGCCGACGTCGTCTGCGTCCAGGGCGTCGAGGCCGGCGGCCACCAGGGCACCCACCGCGACGACCCCGCCACCGACGGGGCGGGCATCGGGCTGCTGTCGCTCGTCACGCAGGTACGGGAGTCCGTACGGCTGCCGGTCGTCGCGGCCGGCGGGCTCATGCGCGGCGGCCAGATCGCCGCCGTCCTCGCCGCGGGCGCCGACGCCGCCCAGTTCGGCACCGCCTTCCTCGTCTGCCCCGAGTCCGGCGCCCACGCCCTGCACAAGCACGCCATGACCAACCCGCTGTTCACCCGCACCGAACTCACCCGCGCCTTCACCGGCCGGCCCGCGCGCGGTCTCGTCAACCGCTTCATGCGCGAACACGGCCCCTACGCCCCGCCCGCGTACCCGGAGGTGCACCACCTCACCGCCGGACTGCGCAAGGCCGCCGCCAAGGTCGGCGACCCCCAGGGCATGGCTCTGTGGGCCGGCCAGGGGCACCGGATGGCCCGCGCTCTGCCCGCCGGACAGCTGGTGGACGTCCTCGCCGGTGAACTCGACGCCGCCCGCGCCTCGTTGACCCTGGGAAACGCCTCATGACCGCACCTGTCTTCGTCGTCGAGGCCACTGTGGCTCTGCGGCCCGGCACCGTCACGCTCGACGGTCCCGAGGGCCGCCACGCCGTCTCCGTAAGGAGGTTGCGTGTCGGGGAGGAGGTCGTCCTGACCGACGGTGCGGGCACCGGCGCCCACGGGACCGTCGCAGCCGTCCACGGCAAGGACCGGCTGGACGTGGATGTCACCGGCGTACGTACGGAGGACCCGCCCGCGCCCCGTATCACCGTCGTCCAGGCACTGCCCAAGGGGGACCGGGGCGAGCTGTCCGTCGAGACGATGACCGAGACCGGCGTCGACGCGATCGTGCCCTGGCAGGCCGCCCGCTGCATCACCCGGTGGAAGGGCGAGCGGGGCGCCAAGTCCCTGGCCAAATGGCGCGCCACCGCCCGCGAGGCGGGCAAGCAGTCCCGCAGACTCCGCTTCCCCGAGGTCGCCGGGGCGATGTCCTCCAAAGAGGTCGCGGCGTTGCTGGCCGCCGCCGACTTCGCCGCCGTCCTGCACGAGGAGGGCAGCGAACCGCTGGCCACCGCCGAACTCCCCGCTGCCGGGAGCCTCGTGCTCGTCGTCGGCCCCGAAGGCGGCGTCTCCCCGGACGAGTTGGCGCTGTTCGCGGACGCCGGGGCCGTGCCGTACCGGCTGGGCCGCACCGTCCTGCGCACCTCCACCGCCGGCACGGCCGCCTGCGCGCTGCTGCTGGGCCGTACGGGCCGCTGGTCCTGATCGGGTGCCGTCGGCGGCCCGATAGCATGCCTCCGTACGGAAGTGACCAGGGGCGATCGGCCGATGCGATGAGGAGACCCGGACCATGGCGGGAGAACGACAGGCCGACTGCCTGTTCTGCAAGATCGTCGCCGGGGAGGTGCCCGCCACCGTCGTCCGCGAGACGGACACCACCGTGGCCTTCAGGGACATCAACCCGCAGGCACCCACACATGTGCTGGTGATCCCCAAGGTCCACTACCCGGACATGGCCGCGCTCGCCACCGCCGAGCCGCTGATCGCCGCCGACATCCTGCGCGAGTCCGCCGAGGTCGCCGCCGAGGACAAGACCGTGGGCAGCGGCTACCGGGTGGTCATGAACACCGGCAGCGGCGCCGGCCAGACCGTCTTCCACGCGCACGCCCACGTGCTCGGCGGACGCGGCCTCAACTGGCCCCCCGGCTGAGCGGCCCGGCACCTTGTCCGTACGAGAACTGGTCGTCCTGGGGACCGCCAGCCAGGTCCCCACCCGGCACCGCAACCACAACGGCTATCTGCTGCGCTGGGACGGCGAGGGGATCCTCTTCGATCCGGGTGACGGCACCCAGCGCCAGATGGTGCGCGCCGGAGTCGCCGCGTACGACATCAACCGGATCTGCGTCACGCACTTCCACGGCGACCACTCGCTCGGCCTCGCCGGGGTGATCCAGCGCATCAACCTGGACCGTGTCCCGCACGAGGTCACCGCGCACTATCCGGCGAGCGGACACGCCTTCTTCAGGAGGCTGCGGTACGCGACGGCGTACCGCGAGACCGTCGGCATCACCGAGGTGCCCGTCGACGCCGACGGCGTGCTCGCCCGCACCGACTCGTACACCCTCCAGGCCCACAAGCTCTCGCACCCCGTCGAGTCCTACGGCTACCGCATCACCGAGCCCGACGGCCGCAGGATGCTCCCGGAGCGCCTTGCCGCCCACGGCATCAAGGGCCCCGACGTGGGACGCCTCCAGCGGGACGGCGAGCTGCGCGGGGTGACGCTGGCCGACGTCAGCGAGGAGCGCAGAGGGCAGCGCTTCGCGTTCGTCATGGACACCCGGCTCTGCGACGGGGTGCACGCGCTGGCCGACGGCTGCGACATGCTGGTCATCGAGTCCACGTTCCTCGACGAGGACGAGCAACTGGCCGCCGACCACGGTCATCTGACGGCGGGACAGGCGGGTGAGGCGGCACGGAAGGCCGGCGTACGGCACCTCGTACTGACGCACTTCTCGCAGCGCTACAGCGACCCCGTCCAGTTCGAGTCGCAGGCCAGGGCGGCCGGTTACGAGGGCGAGCTGACCGTCGCGGCCGACCTCGTCCGCGTACCGCTCCCCAAGCGCTCCGGCTGACCGCGACCCGGCCGACCTGCGGCGACCGCACGGCCTGCCCTCACCCCGACTGTCAGTGCCATCGTGCACACTGTCCGGATCCGTACGCCGATCCGGGAGCGCGACCGTGACCCCACGTGAAGGAACGCCGCAGGAGCACACCGCCCATGTCGACCCGCTGGGCGCCCTGCGCGCCCCGGACGACCCGGACTGCGACGTCTACCTGACCGGCACGGTCTTCCTCGACATCATCTTCACCGGCCTCGACAGCGCCCCCGTGCGCGGCACCGAGTCCTGGGCCAGGGGCATGGGTTCGAGCCCCGGCGGCATCGCCAACATGGCCAGCGCGCTGGCCCGGCTCGGCCTGCGCACGTCGCTGGCGGCGGCCTTCGGCGACGACCACTACGGCGAGTACTGCTGGGACGCCCTGGAGCAGGGCGAGGGCATCGACCTCTCCCGCTCACGCACCGTCCCCGGCTGGCACTCACCGGTCACGGTCTCCATGGCGTACGAGGGCGAGCGCACGATGGTCTCGCACGGCCACGAGGCCCCGCCGCCCGAGGGCGCCCTGCCCGAGTGCCCGCCCCGCGCGAGGGCCGCCGTCGCCGCGCTCACACCGGGCCGCAGCGACGAATGGATCGCCCGCGCCGCGGGGCACGGGGCGCGGGTCTTCGCCGACGTGGGGTGGGACGACACCGGCCGCTGGGACCTGGCCGGACTGCCCGACCTGGCGCACTGCGAGGCGTTCCTGCCCAACGCCGAGGAGGCGATGCGCTACACCCGTACGGACTGCCCCAAGGCCGCCGCGCGGGCGCTCGCCGAGGTGGTGCCGCTGGTGGTCGTGACCCTGGGCGCGGAGGGCGCGTACGCGGTCGACAGCGCCACCGGCGCCACCGCCGAGGTGCCGGCCATCGTCGTGGAGGCGCTGGATCCGACGGGCGCGGGTGATGTGTTCGTCGCCGGTTTCGTCACCGGCACCCTCGCCGGCTGGCCGCTCGCCGACCGGCTCGCCTTCTCCGGACTCACCGCGGCGCTGTCGGTCCAGGAGTTCGGCGGATCGCTGTCGGCTCCCGGCTGGGCGGAGGTCGCCGCGTGGTGGAGCTACGTCCGCAAGTCGTCGGACCAGGATCCGGCGGCCCTGCGCCGATACGCCTTCCTGGCAGGACTGTTGCCCGCACCGAGCCGACCGTGGCCGCTGCGCAGGGCCGTACCGACGATCGGTTTCGGGCGTTCGGGCTGACCTCGCCGCCCGGAACCGGTCCCGCTCTCCACAAACGCGCACGGAAAAGCCCTACGGCCTTGTCAGTGCGGAGTCGTACGCTGGTACCCAGAGGTTGTCGAGCGGCGAGAACCCTGCAACGGGAGGTATGCGCAGGCCACAGTGCCGGCCCATGACTCAGACACCCACAGTTCGGACCCCCGCGCCCGGTCAGGCGCGAGCCCAGTTCACCATCCCCTCCAAGCACCCGATGGTGACGATCCTGGGTTCCGGTGACTCGCTGCTGCGCGTGATCGAGAAGGCGTTCCCGGCCGCCGACATCCATGTCCGGGGCAATGAGATCAGCGCCGTGGGCGACGCGGCGGAGGTCGCGCTGATCCAGAGCCTGTTCGACGAGATGATGCTGGTGCTCCGCACCGGTCAGCCGATGACGGAGGACGCAGTGGAACGCTCGATCGCCATGCTCAGGGCGAGCGAGAACGGCGGCGCGGACGGACCCGAGACCCCCGCCGAAGTTCTCACACAGAACATCGTCTCCAACCGTGGCCGCACGATCCGCCCCAAGACGCTCAACCAGAAGCGTTATGTGGACGCGATCGACAAGCACACGATCGTCTTCGGCATCGGCCCCGCCGGTACCGGCAAGACGTATCTCGCCATGGCCAAGGCCGTGCAGGCCCTGCTGTCCAAGCAGGTCACCAGGATCATCCTGACCAGGCCCGCGGTGGAGGCGGGGGAGCGGCTCGGCTTCCTGCCCGGCACGCTGTACGAGAAGATCGACCCGTATCTGCGCCCGCTCTACGACGCGCTGCACGACATGCTCGACCCCGACTCGATCCCCCGGCTGATGGCCGCGGGCACGATCGAGGTCGCACCCCTGGCGTACATGCGCGGCAGGACGCTCAATGACGCGTTCATCATCCTCGACGAGGCGCAGAACACCAGCTCGCAGCAGATGAAGATGTTCCTGACGAGGCTCGGCTTCGACTCGAAGATCGTCATCACGGGCGATGTCACCCAGGTCGACCTCCCCGGCGGCACGAAGAGCGGGCTGCGCCAGGTCCAGGACATCCTGCACGACGTGCCGGACGTGCACTTCTCCCGGCTCACCTCCGACGACGTGGTACGGCACAAGCTCGTCGGCCGTATCGTCGACGCCTACGAGCAGTACGACAGCCGCAACGGCAACGAACCGCACAGCTGAGCCGGCGCCTCGCGGCCCCAGCGGCACTAATCGGGAGAGTCACACCGCACCATGTCGATCGACGTCAACAACGAGTCAGGTATCGAGGTCGACGAGCAGGCGATCCTCGGAGCCGCCCGCTACGCGCTCACCCGGATGCGTATCCACCCCCTCTCCGAGCTGTCGGTGATCGTGGTGGACTCCGCCGCCATGGAGCAGCTGCACATGCAGTGGATGGACCTGCCCGGTCCGACCGACGTCATGTCCTTCCCGATGGACGAGCTGCGTCCGCCGGTGAAGGACGACGAGGAGCCCCCGCAGGGGCTCCTCGGTGACGTCGTGCTCTGCCCGGAGGTCGCGAAGACCCAGGGCGAGCAGGCGCCGACGCGGCACTCCATGGACGAGGAGCTTCAGCTCCTGACCGTCCACGGGGTGCTGCACCTCCTCGGGTACGACCACGAGGAGCCGGACGAGAAGGCCGAGATGTTCGGCCTCCAGGCGGCCATCGTGGACGGCTGGCGGGCCGAGCAGGGCCTGACCGGTCCCTCTCCCGCGCCGACCGTCTCGTGATCACGCAACTGATCATCGGGGCGGTCGCGCTGGTCGTCGTCGCCTGGCTGGCGGCCTGCGCCGAGGCGGGGCTCGCCCGTGTGTCGACCTTCCGCGCCGCCGAGGCCGAGCGCTCCGGGCGGCGCGGCGCCGACAAGCTGGCGCAGGTCGCCGCCGACCCGACGCGGTATCTCAACGTGGCGCTGCTGGTGCGCGTCGCGTGCGAGATGGCGGCCGGGGTGATCGTCACGTACGTCTGCCTGGAGCAGGTCGACGAGACCTGGGCCGCGCTGCTCGTCGCGATCGGCGTGATGGTCCTGGTGAGTTACGTCGCCGTCGGCGTCTCGCCGCGCACCATCGGCCGCCAGCACCCGCTGAACACGGCGACCGCCGCGGCGTACGTGCTGCTGCCGCTGGCCCGGATCATGGGGCCGGTCCCGCAGTTGCTGATCCTGCTGGGCAACGCCTTCACACCGGGCAAGGGCTTCCGCAAGGGACCGTTCGCGAGCGAGGCAGAACTGCGGGCGATGGTGGACCTCGCCGAGCAGGAGTCGCTGATCGAGGACGAGGAGCGCCGCATGGTGCACTCGGTCTTCGAGCTCGGGGACACGCTGGTGCGGGAGGTCATGGTGCCGCGTACGGACCTGGTGTGCATCGAGCGCTACAAGACGATCCGCCAGGCCCTCACGCTGGCGCTGCGCTCCGGCTTCTCCCGGATCCCGGTCACGGGGGAGAACGAGGACGACATCGTCGGCATCGTCTATCTCAAGGACCTCGTCAGGAAGACGCACATCAACCGCGACTCCGAGGCGGATCTGGTCTCCACGGCGATGCGCGCGGCGGCTTTCGTGCCGGACACGAAGAACGCGGGCGATCTGCTGCGGGAGATGCAGCAGGAGCGCAATCACGTGGCCGTCGTCATCGACGAGTACGGCGGCACGGCCGGCATCGTGACGATCGAGGACATCCTGGAGGAGATCGTCGGCGAGATCACCGACGAGTACGACCGTGAGCTGCCGCCGGTCGAGGAGACCGGCACCGACTCCTACCGGGTCACGGCCCGGCTCGACATCGGTGATCTCGGGGAGCTGTACGGGCTCGACGAGTTCGACGACGAGGACGTGGAGACCGTGGGCGGCCTTCTCGCGAAGGCGCTGGGCCGGGTGCCGATCGCCGGTGCCAGCGCGCTGGTCGAGCTGCCGGACGGGCGCACGCTGCGGCTGACGGCGGAGTCGCCGGCGGGCCGGCGGAACAAGATCGTGACGGTGCTCGCGGAGCCGGCGACGGGAGCGACGAGGGAGGCGACGACGCGGTGAGTGCCGCTGTGGACGGCTCGCTGTCGCGGGACGAACTGCGGGCGTTCTGCCTGGAGTTCAACGCGGCGGCGGAGGAGTTCCCGTTCGGCCCGGAGGCCTCGGTCTTCAAGGTGGTGGGCAAGGTGTTCGCGCTCAGCGCCCTGGACGCCGAGCCGTTGAAGGTCTCGCTCAAGTGCGACCCCGACGAGGCGATCCGGCTGCGGGCGGCCCATCCGGGGATCGTCGTCCCCGGATGGCACCTCAACAAGCGGCACTGGAACACGGTCACGGTCCCCGGACTGCCCGCGCGGACGGTGCGCGAGCTGATCGAGGACAGTTACGACCTGGTGGTGGCCGGGCTGCCGAAGGCGGAGCGTCTTCGGCTGGACCGGCCGTGAGGGGTGCGGCGGATCAGCTGCCCGGCCGCAGCCGGCGGCGTACCTGACGCCGGACGGCCGAACCGAGCCGCAGCGGCGAGCCGTTCTCCAGATCGGACAGACGCCGCTCCAGGGTGTTGAGCTTCTTCTGGAGCTCGTTGTTCTTCTTGGTGAGCACCTCTATACGGCGGTCGGTGATGGTGTGGCGCTCGTGCAGCCGGCTGAAGCGGTAGTGCAGCGCGCCGTCGTCGGTGCCGTCCCACACGCCCAGTGACGGCGGCAGATCGAGGGCGCCGAGCCGCAGGTCGAAGGCGGCGCCGCCGTCGCCGTGCGTGAACGTGTTCTCCAGACCGTTCTTGTCGAGGAAGGAGACGAAGCGGTCGAAGCGTTCCTTGTGGCCGTTCAGCATCTTGCCGTAGTCGGCCTGGTCGTACAGCTCCTGCGGGTGGATGTCCGCGGGCGTGGCGCTGAGCATCCGGTGCGGTATGTCGAAGTAGCGGCACAGCTCCAGGGTCCGTGAGTCGTGGACGAGGACGACGCTGGGGGTGCCGGCGAGCAGGGGTGCGATGTTGCCGTGGATGCGGGTGCCGTAGACGAAGTCGTACGTCGACAGCTCGTCCATCCAAGTCTTGGGATCCAGCGGGACCCTGACCCGGTTCTCCTCGAACAGCGGGTGGGTCAGCCGCCGGGGGAAGCGGGTCTTGGGGCCGGTGACGGCGGAGGTGTCGCCCCAGAAGAGGACTTCGGCGTCGGCGAGGTTCTGCGCGTAGTAGCGCAGGTGCGGGAAGCGTTCGAGCGCGTGGCGGGCCATGCCCTCCATGTCGCCGACGGCCACCGCACCGGGCGACATGTTGATCACGATCCGGGAGTGGGCGTCCAGCGGACCGGGGTCCCGCGGCGTCGGGAAGGTGTCGCCGTGCAGGAACATCGAGGGACAGCCGATGACCTCGATGTGCTGCTTGAACCCGAGCCGTTCCAGGAAGGAGGCGGTCAGCTCACCGCGTACGCCCATGGAGGCGGACCTCTCCAGGACGGCCTTGGTGAACCGCTTGACCGAGGCCTCGATGGGCCCGAGCCGGGCGATGTCGTAGTCATCGGTCGCCTGCGCGCCCACGCCGACGACGACCACGGGGATCGTGAGTTGCTCGATGAGCGTGGAGAGCTTGTCGAGGGCGCCCTTGAAGGACGGCCGGAAGGCGTTGGCGAGGGGGACGACGAAGACGTCGTACTGCTCGTTGATCTCCCGCGCCCGCGCGGGGGTCGGGACGGTGCTGAGGCCGTTCGATGTGATCTCGGTACGCTCGGTGAGCAGGATCTTGTGCGCGGCGTCGCTGAAGAGGAGATTCCCGGAGTTCGTGCCGATCAGGTCTTTCTGTATGAACTCCTGCTGACTGGCGACATGGAACGGGCTCTTACCGGAGCGTATGAGTATGCGCTTCATGACCTTCTTCCTCGTTTGCTCGGACAACCTGCCCTGGGAGCCGGCAAAGCGCGCTCTCCCCCTCGGCGCCGGTCCTGGTCGAGTGACCGGGCCGCGTGGAACGGGACGATACCCGAGATCAAAAGCTAGAAGACATGTGTATTTCATGCTTTGTTGGGACGTCGTTCATGTGATCTTAAGCTCGCACCCGGCCCCGATAGCGCGCCGTTTCACGCTCCGTCAGAAGGGCGGTGCGCTCCGTACGCCGAGGGCACGTTTCGCGCCCCGTGCCGATGCTGTGAGCCTTCGCCAGGGCGGGCTGACCGCCCCGTAGCGTCGCTCTCTATGCTCGGCGCATGACGACGCAGAGCACCGGCCTCGACCCCGAGGACCGCAAGATCATTACGTTGGCCCGCAGCGCCCGCGCCCGTAACGGGGTGCCCGAGGGGGCCGCCGTACGGGACGAGACCGGGCGGACCTATGTCGCCGGGACCGTCGGACTGGACTCCCTCAAGCTCAGCGCGCTGCGGACCGCCGTCGCCATGGCCGTCGCGAGCGGCGCGACCTCGCTGGAGGCCGCCGCCGTCGTCACCGAGGCCGAGGTGGCGAGCGACGAGGACCGGGCCGCCGTACGTGATCTCGGCGGGCCCGATACGCCGGTGCTCCTCGCCGCTCCCGACGGCACCGTGCGGCTGACCGTCAGCGCCGGCTGAGGCGCCCCGGAGGATCCGCCTCCGGGCCTACTGGTCGGCGGGGGCGGGGCGATCGGGGAGAATGGGCGCCATGAGCGCTCGTACCCCCTCGTCCCCCGAGACGTCCGCCGGACCGTCCGAAGCCCCCCACCGGGCCGGTTTCGCCTGTTTCGTCGGTCGCCCCAACGCGGGCAAGTCCACCCTCACGAACGCTCTCGTCGGCCAGAAGGTCGCGATCACGTCGAGCCGGCCGCAGACCACGCGCCACACGGTGCGCGGCATCGTGCACCGGCCCGAGGCGCAGCTGATCCTGGTCGACACCCCCGGTCTCCACAAGCCGCGCACGCTGCTCGGCGAGCGGCTGAACGATGTCGTACGGACCACCTGGGCCGAGGTCGACGTCATCGGTTTCTGTCTGCCCGCCGACCAGAAGCTCGGCCCCGGTGACCGCTTTATCGCCAAGGAGCTCGCCGGGATCAGGAAGACACCGAAGGTCGCTCTCGTCACCAAGACCGACCTCGTCGACTCCCGCGTCCTCGCCGAGCAGCTGATCGCGGTCGACCAGCTCGGCAAGGAGCTGGGCTTCGAGTGGGCGGAGATCATCCCGGTCTCGGCCGTCGGCGGCGACCAGGTCGGGCTGGTCGCCGACCTGCTGGTCCCGCTGCTGCCGGTCAGCCCGCCGCTCTACCCGGAGGGCGACCTCACCGACGAGCCCGAGATGGTCATGGTCGCCGAGCTGATCCGCGAGGCCGCCCTCGAAGGCGTACGGGACGAGCTGCCGCACTCGATCGCGGTCGTCGTCGAGGAGATGCTGCCGCGCGAGGACCGGCCGGCGGACAAGCCGCTGCTGGACATCCACGCGAACGTCTACATCGAGCGGCCGAGCCAGAAGGGGATCATCATCGGCCCCAAGGGCAAGCGGCTCAAGGAGGTCGGGACGAAGTCCCGCAAGCACATCGAGGCGCTGCTGGGCACGCCGGTCTTCCTCGATCTGCACGTCAAGGTCGCGAAGGACTGGCAGCGCGATCCGAAGCAGCTGCGCAAGCTGGGGTTCTAGAAGCGGCTGAGTTGCCTCCGAAATGGGGGTTTCGCAGGGCTATGTCCCGTACGCCCGGTGATCCCGCATACTGATACAGGACCGCGCGGACCGGACGGCTCCGCTAGGCTGCGGAACATCATGCGTTTCGGGCTGCTTCTCCTTAGCTGCCGCGGCGAGGGTCTGTAGTCGTAGGCCGACCCCCTCCCCGCGGAGTCTGGTGATGCGGTTTTCCCGCCCCGTCGGCCGTCCCAGCGGACACACGAGGAGCCCAACGCAATGTCTGAGCGCATGTCCGACCCCGCGGTCCCCGGATCGGCCGTCGGCCGTCCCACCCCGGTCACCAACGCCACGCACACCCAGAAGCCGTCCGGGATGCCGATCCACAAGTACGGCCGCTACGAGGCCGTGGACATCCCCGACCGCACCTGGCCGGACAACCGTGTCACCCAGGCGCCCCGCTGGCTCTCCACCGACCTGCGCGACGGCAACCAGGCCCTGATCGACCCCATGTCGCCCGCCCGCAAGCGCGAGATGTTCGACCTGCTGGTACGCATGGGCTACAAGGAGATCGAGGTCGGCTTCCCGTCCTCCGGCGAGACCGACTTCGCCTTCGTACGGTCGATCATCGAAGAGGGCGCCATCCCCGAGGACGTGACCATCTCCGTCCTGACGCAGGCCCGCGAAGAGCTGATCGAGCGCACCGTCCAGTCGCTCGTCGGCGCCCACCGCGCCACCGTCCACCTGTACAACGCCACCGCCCCCACCTTCCGCCGCGTCGTCTTCCGCGGCACCCGCGAGCAGGTCAGGCAGATCGCCGTGGACGGTACGCGGCTGGTCTCCGAGTACGCCGAGAAGATCCTGGGCCCGGAGACGGTCTTCGGCTACCAGTACAGCCCGGAGATCTTCACCGACACCGAGCTGGACTTCGCCCTGGAGGTCTGCGAGGGCGTCATGGACGTCTGGCAGCCCGAGGAGGGCCGCGAGATCATCCTCAACCTGCCGGCCACCGTCGAGCGCTCCACGCCGTCCACGCACGCCGACCGCTTCGAGTGGATGTCGCGGAACCTGTCCCGCCGCGACCACGTCTGCCTCTCCGTGCATCCGCACAACGACCGGGGCACCGCCGTCGCCGCCGCCGAGCTGGCGATCATGGCCGGGGCCGACCGGATCGAGGGCTGTCTGTTCGGCCAGGGCGAGCGCACCGGCAACGTCGACCTGGTGACCCTCGGCATGAACCTGTTCTCCCAGGGCGTCGACCCGCAGATCGACTTCTCGCAGATCGACGAGATCCGCCGCACCAGCGAGTACTGCAACCAGATGGAGATCCACCCGCGCCACCCCTACGCGGGCGACCTCGTCTACACCGCCTTCTCCGGCTCCCACCAGGACGCCATCAAGAAGGGTTTCGACGCCATGGAGGCCGACGCCGCCGCGCAGGGCAAGAGCGTCGACGAGATCCAGTGGGCCGTGCCGTATCTGCCGATCGACCCCAAGGACGTGGGCCGTTCGTACGAGGCGGTCATCCGGGTCAACTCGCAGTCCGGCAAGGGCGGCATCGCGTACGTCCTCAAGAACGACCACAAGCTGGACCTGCCGCGCCGTATGCAGATCGAGTTCTCCCGGATCATCCAGGCCAAGACGGACTCCGAGGGCGGCGAGGTCACACCCAAGGCGATCTGGTCGGCCTTCGAGGACGAGTACCTGCCCAACGTGGGCGACGCGAACGCCCGTTGGGGCCGGATCCAGCTGCGTTCCGGCCAGTCCACGACCGACAAGGACGGTATTGACACCCTCACCGTCGAGGCGGTCGTGGACGGCGAGGACACCGTGCTCACCGGCTCCGGCAACGGGCCGATTTCGGCCTTCTTCGCCGCGCTGGCCGCCGTCGGCGTCGACGCCCGGCTGCTGGACTACTCGGAGCACACCATGAGCGAGGGCGCCAGCGCGCAGGCCGCCTCGTACATCGAGTGCGCGATCGACGGAAAGGTGCTGTGGGGTATCGGTATTGACGCCAACACCACGCGTGCCTCACTGAAGGCCGTCGTCTCCGCGGTGAATCGCGCCACGCGCTGACCCGAGCGCTCACCCGGCAGAAACGGAACCCCGGCCACCGATCGCGGTGGGCGGGGTTCGGCCATGTCGTGGCGACCTGACGCCGAGGTAATGACGCGGCATCGTTGCTGTGGTTAACATCACGTCAATGCGGCAAAGTTGCCGAAGCGTTATGGAGGTGCGCGACGTGCTGCCAGGCCAGGGCTCAAACGGCAGGAAACTGCGCATCTGCGGCATCAACACCGCGTGGAACACCATCGGTGACGGCGAGTTCTTCTGCCCCGACTGCGGAGGCGACCGCAACTACCGCCGCCGCACCGGCCGTCGCCGCTTCGCCGTGCTCGGTGTGCCGCTGGTGCCGCGCGGCCCGGCCGGCCCCGTCATCGAATGCGCCGCCTGCCACGGCCACTTCGGCACCGACATCCTCGACCACCCCACCACCGTCCGCTTCTCCGCGATGCTCCGCGACGCCGTGCACACCGTGGCGCTCGCCGTCCTCGCCGCCGGCGGCACCTCCTCCCGTACGGTCCGCGAGACCGCCGTCTCCACGGTCAGGGCGGCCGGGATCGAGGACTGCACCGAGGACCAGCTCACGGACCTCGTCGAGGCGCTGGCCGCCGACACGGGCCGGTTCCTGATCGATCCGGGCCCCTGCGGGGCGGCGCTCGCCATCGAGCTGCACGAGGCGCTGGAGCCGCTGGCCCCGCATCTCGCCGTGGCCGGCCGCGAGTCGATCCTGCTCCAGGGAGCCCGGATCGCGCTCGCCGACGGGCCGTACAGCGCGGCGGAGCGCGACGTGCTCTCCACCGTCGGCGGCGCGATGCAGCTGTGCGCCGACGACACGGCCCGGCTGCTCGAATCGGCCCGTACGCCGTCGCCCTGAGCCGCCGGGCCCGCCTCTCCCGGCACCGGCCGCTCCGACAGCTCCGACAGTTCCGGTCGCTCCGGCCGCGTACTCCCGCGGGAGTAATCCCGCCCGTTCGCCTCCCGGTGCGGTAATCCTCATCTCGCCCTCGCGCGCGACGCGTCCGCCCCCCTCTCGGCCCGAGGGTGAGACCAGACTCTGACCAGTTGTACGGAAGGGGGGCCGCGATGGGGCCCGAGATCAAGCGTCGACGTCTGCTGCCCTGGGCGGTGGTGGGGCTGTGGCTGGTCGTGATCGCCGTGGCCGCCCTGTTCGCGGGGAAACTCGGTGACGTACAGCGCGACGAGCCCGTCGACTATCTCCCGGCGAGCGCCGACTCCACCCATGTGGAGAAGGTCCGCCAGAAGCTGCCCGGCGGTCAGACGACCGATCTGATCGTCGTCTACCACCGCGCCGACGGGCTCACCGCCGCCGACCGGACGACCGCCGAGGAGCAACTGGCGCGGGTCGCGACCGAGCAGAAGCTCACCGCCGCGCCCAAGGGCATCCCCTCGGAGGACGGCACGGTCCTGATGTATCCGATCGCGAGCGCCGTGCCCGACGAGCCGGGCGTCGACAAGGAGGCCGCCCAGATCGCCTTCGTCGAGGACGTACGGGCCGTCACCACCGAGGACGGCGGGGGCGGCGGCAGCGGACTCGACATCGAGGTCGCCGGAGCCGGCGCCGTCCAGTCCGACATGGAGGCCGTCTTCGAGTCCATCGACGGCACCCTGATGATCGCGACCGTGCTGGTCGTGGCCTTCCTGCTGATCATCACCTACCGAAGCCCGTTCCTGTGGATCGTGCCGCTGTTCGTCGTCGGCGCCGCCGCCGTCAGCTCCATGGCGGTCGTCTACGGCCTGGTCCAGGCCTTCGACACCGTCGTGAGCAGCCAGAGCTCGGCGATCATGACGGTGCTCGTGTTCGGCGCGGGCACCGACTACGCGCTGCTGCTGGTCGCCCGCTACCGGGAGGAGCTGCGCCGCGTACCCCGGCCGTACGACGCCATGCGCATCGCGCTCCGCAGCTGCGGTCCTGCCGTCCTGGCCTCCTCCGGCACCGTCGCCGCCGGACTCCTGTGCCTCATGGCCGCCGACCTCAACAGCAGCAGCGGAATGGGACCGATCGCCGCCATCGGCGTCGTGTGCGCGCTCATCGCGATGCTCACGCTGCTCCCCGCCGTCCTGGTGCTGCTCGGCCGCCGCGTCTTCTGGCCGCTGATCCCCGCCTACGGCAGTGAGGGCAAGCAGCGCCGCTCCTTCTTCGCCGCCATGGGCACGTCCGCCGCCCGCAAGCCGGTCGCCGTGCTCGCCACCGGTCTGGTGGTGCTCGGTGCCCTCGCCCTCGGCGTGCTGAACCTTCCCGGCGCGCTCAAGCAGGAGGACGGTTTCATCGACCGGCCCGAGTCGATCGTCGGCATGGCGCGTCTGGCGGACGCCTTCCCGGAGCAGAGCGCGCAGCCCATCAGCGTCATGGCGCCGAACGGAAAGGCCGACGCGGCGCTCGACACCGTCCGCTCCGTCTCCGGCGTGGCCGAGGCCGAACAGGGCCGAAGCGGCGGCGGCTGGACCGAGATCACCGTCTTCGCGAAGGACGCGCCGGAGTCGGCGGGGGAGACGGCCACCATCGAACGGCTGCGGTCCACCCTCGACGACGGGACATACGTCGGCGGGCCCAGTGCCCAGCAGATGGACCTGGCCGACACCAACGCCAGAGACCGGCTGTACGTCATTCCCCTCGTCGTCGTCGCGGTCCTGCTCATCCTGATCGCCCTGCTGCGCAGCCTCGTCGCACCCCTGATGCTGGTGGTCGCCGTCGTGGTCGTCTGGGGCGCGGCGATGGGCATCGGCGGGCTGGTCTTCGAGCCACTGCTCGGCTTCGCCGGGATGGATCCGGGGCTCGCGCTGCTCTCGTTCGTCTTCCTTGTCGCCCTCGGCGTCGACTACGGAATCTTCCTGATGCACCGGATGCGGGAGGAGGCCCTGAAGGGGGCTGAGCCCGAGGCCGCCGCGCTGACCGCGCTGCGCACCACGGGCGGCGTGATCGCCTCGGCCGGCGTCGTGCTGGCCGCGACGTTCGGTGTCCTGGCCTCGCTGCCACTGGTGATGCTCGTCGAGATGGGCATCCTCGTGGCCGTCGGAGTCCTGCTGGACACCTTCCTGGTCCGCACGTATCTGGTGACGAGCGCGAGCGTTCTGCTCGGCCGCAAGGTCTGGTGGCCGGGGGCGCTGTCGAAGCGACCGGCGGTGCCGGAGGTACGGGACCGGGAAACGGTCGGCGCCGACGTGTGACCCGTGGTGCGGTACGGCTCCGAGGGGGAGGGAGCCGTACCGCACCGTTCCGTACCGCACCGGGCCGTTCGGGACGGCGACGAGAGAGGATGGGCCTGTGCCGACGACCTCCAGCAGAGGACCAATCAGGGAACGCGTCTTCGCGGTGCTCAACCGCGACCCGCTCGACGCACCGCACCAAATGCGCACGGACCTGGTGGTCACCTGTGTCGTCGGCCTGGTGGGCGCGGTGCTCGCCCTCAGCGTGCCCGGCGACGGCCTGGCCCTCGACGCCCTCGGCTGGGCGATGTTCGCCGCTGTCACCACATGCCTGGTGTGGCGGCGGCGCCACCCGGTGCCCGTCCTGCTGGTGATGGTGGCCCTCGTCGCCACGTACCACGCACTGGACTACTCGCACGCGGCCACCACACCGGCCGCGATGGTCGCCCTCTACACGGTCGCCGTCACCGGCCCGCCGCTGCGCGCCGCGCTGTTCGGTGTCGGCACCGTCGCTCTCACGCTCACGGTGATGTTCCTGATCAACACCGACCGCGGCCTGGAGATGTTCCGCACGTCAGGGTGGATCATCGCGGTCGTCGTCATCGGCATGGACGTACGCGTCTACCGCCAGTACATCGCGGCGGTCATGGAGCGCGCCGAACGCGCCGAACGGACCCGCGAGGAGGAGGCCGCGCGGCGCGTCGCCGAGGAACGCCTGCGGATCGCGCGCGACCTGCACGACCTGCTGGCCCACAGCATCACGCTCATCGGGGTCCAGGCGTCGGTGGCGTCCCACGTCCTGACCGTCGACCCCGGCCGGCTGGACCGGGCCGCCATCTCCCAGGCGCTCGACGGCATTTCGGACACCTGCCGCGAGGCGCGCGCCGAACTGCGCACCACGCTGGAGGTGCTGCGCACCGCCGGTCCGGCCGAGGGCGATGAGGGGAACTGGAGCGGGGCGCTGCCCGACCTGGCCGCGCTGTCCGGCCTCGTGGAGAGCGCGCGGACGGCGGGCGCCGAGACGGAGCTGTCGGTGCGGACGGAGGGCGTACGGGTGCCGCCGGTGGCCGAGGCGGCGACGTACCGGATCGTGCAGGAATCGCTCACCAACGCCGTCCGGCACGCAGGCCCCGCCCCACGGGTGCGGGTACGCGTGGAGACGCGCGGCGGGGCCCTGCACGTCACGGTGACCGACAACGGCGGCGCGCTCGCCGCCAAGCAGCCGCCCGCCGAACCGGGCTACGGCATCGTCGGCATGCGCGAACGTGCCCGCAGCGTCGGAGGCACGCTCGAAGCGGGCCCGTACGACGACGGCTTCAGGGTGACGGCAACCCTCCCGCTCCGCGACCACCCCACCCACCCGACCGTGCCTGCGGCTCCCGCCGAGCATGCGGTGCCCGCTGGGAAGGCGGATCTCTCCGGACCGACCGGACCGGGAGGGGCCGCGCCTCCGGCCGGGCCCGTCCATTCCCCCGCCCGATCGGAGTCCTCGTGATCCGTGTACTGCTCGCCGACGATCAGCGGCTCGTTCGGGCCGCCTTCGCCATGCTCGTCGAGTCCGCCGTCGACATGGAGGTCGTGGGGCAGGCCGGTACCGGGCGGGAAGCCGTCGAGTTGGCCCGTACCGTGCGGGCCGATCTTGTCGTCATGGACATCCGGATGCCCGACACCGACGGCATCGAGGCGACCCGGCTGATCGCCGCCGCCGACGACCTCGCCGGCGTCAAGGTGCTGGTCCTCACCACGTACGACACCGACGACCACGTCGTGGAGGCGCTGCGCGCGGGCGCGTCCGGGTTTCTGGTGAAGGACACCCGGCCCGCCGAACTCCTCACCGCCATCAGGACCGTGGCGGCCGGCGACTCCCTGCTGTCCCCGGGGCCGACCGCCCGGCTGATCGCCCGCGTACTGAGCGCCCGCAGCCGCGTCCCGGAGACGGCCGCCGGCCCCGACTGCCTCTCCCTCCGCGAACGGCAGGTGCTCGCCCTCGTCGCGCGCGGTCTCACCAACACGGAGATCGCCGATTCGCTCGACCTCAGCCCCCTGACCGCCAAGACGCATGTGAGCCGCATCATGGGCAAGCTCCAGGCGCGGGACCGGGCGCAACTCGTGATCATCGCCTACGAGTCGGGGCTGGTGACCCCCGGTGATCCACCGCTCACGGCCGCGGCCCCCGGCTGATACGCCCACCCGCCCCGTACGGGAGAATGGCGCCATGAGCCTGTTCCGCGACGACGGCATCGTGCTGCGCACCCAGAAGCTGGGTGAGGCGGACCGCATCATCACGTTCCTCACCCGTGGCCACGGCCGCGTCCGGGCCGTCGCCCGCGGAGTCCGCCGTACGAAGTCCAAGTTCGGCGCCAGGCTGGAGCCGTTCTCCCATGTGGACGTGCAGTTCTTCTCACGCGGCAGCGACCTCGTCGGACGCGGGCTGCCGCTCTGTACGCAGAGCGAGACCATCGCCCCGTACGGCGGCGCCATCGTCACCGACTACCCCCGCTACACGGCCGGTACGGCCATGCTGGAGACCGCCGAGCGGTTCACCGACCACGAGGGCGAACCCGCGGTCCAGCAGTATCTGCTCCTCGTCGGCGGGCTGCGCACGCTCGCGCGGGGGGAGCACGCCCCGCATCTGATCCTCGACGCCTTCCTGCTGCGCTCCCTCGCGGTCAACGGCTACGCGCCCAGCTTCGACGACTGCGCGAAGTGCGGCCTCGACGGGCCCAACCGGTTCTTCTCGGTCGCGGCGGGCGGAGTCATATGCGCCGAATGCCGGGTGCCGGGCAGCGTCGTACCGTCGTCGGAGGCGGTCGGGCTTCTCAGCGCGCTGCTGACCGGGGACTGGGGGACGGCGGACGCGTGCGAGGCTCGTCATGTCCGGGAGGGCAGCGGGCTGGTGTCCGCGTATCTGCACTGGCATCTGGAGCGCGGTCTGCGCTCACTCAGATATGTAGAGAAGAATTAGGAGAAACGAGCGCATGGCACGACGCGGAATCCTGGGCCGGCCCCGCCGCGAGTACAAGGTCCCCGAGCCGCACCCGTCCGGTGCGGTCCCGCCGGAGATCCCCGCCGAGCTGGTGCCCAAGCACGTCGCGTGCGTCATGGACGGCAACGGCCGGTGGGCCAAGGAGCGCGGCCTGCCGCGCACCGAGGGCCACAAGGTCGGCGAGGGCGTCGTACTGGATGTGCTCAAGGGCTGTCTGCAGATGGGCGTCAAGAACCTGTCCCTGTACGCCTTCTCCACCGAGAACTGGAAGCGCACGCCCGACGAGGTCCGCTTCCTGATGAACTTCAACCGCGACGTCATCCGGCGCCGGCGCGACGAGATGAACGAACTCGGGATCCGGATCCGCTGGGTCGGCCGGATGCCCAAGATGTGGAAGTCGGTCGTCCAGGAGCTTCAGGTCGCGCAGGAGCAGACCGTCGACAACGACGCCATGACGCTCTACTTCTGTGTCAACTACGGGGGCCGCGCGGAGATCGCGGACGCGGCGCGGGCGCTCGCGGCGGACGTGGCGGCGGGCAAGCTCGACCCGTCCAAGGTCAACGAGAAGACCTTCGCGAAGTATCTGTACTACCCGGACATGCCCGACGTGGATCTCTTCCTGCGGCCGAGCGGTGAGCAGCG
Organism: Streptomyces sp. NPDC050433; assembly: GCF_044458565.1. Lineage (NCBI taxonomy): Bacteria > Bacillati > Actinomycetota > Actinomycetes > Kitasatosporales > Streptomycetaceae > Streptomyces > Streptomyces sp. NPDC050433. The sequence goes on from NZ_JBITIB010000016.1 coordinate 23,885, forward strand.
CACGTCCAACTACCTGATCTGGCAGAGCAGTTACGCCGAGATGGTGTTCCAGGACGTGCTCTGGCCGGACTTCGACCGGCGGGACCTGTGGCGGGCGTGTCTCGAATTCGCGCAGCGGGACCGCCGGTTCGGCGGAGCGCTGCCCAATCTGTCGGACAAGTCGGGTGGGTTGAGCGGGCGCAAGGGGGTGTGAGGGGAGGAGTACGGGGCGGGTCGGCCGGCCGGCCGACCCCACCGGCGGTCACCTCACCGGCCGGACGGGTCCTGCAGGTCCTGCCGGTCCTGCCGGTCCGGCGTACCCGCCCCCGCACCCGGGCCCTTCCCGCTCGCGCACTCCGCACAGGTCCCGAAGACCTCCACCGTGTGCGCCACGGCCACGAAACCGTGCTCGGCCGCGATCGTCTCGGCCCACTGCTCGACCGCCGGACCCTCGACCTCGACGGCCTTGCCGCACACCCGGCACACCAGATGGTGGTGGTGATCACCGGTCGAGCAGCGCCGGTAGACGGACTCCCCGTCGTTCGTGCGCAGCACGTCGACGTCGCCCGCGTCGGCGAGCGACTGGAGCGTGCGGTAGACCGTCGTCAGACCGACCGAGTCGCCGCGGTGCTTCAGCATGTCGTGAAGCTCCTGCGCGCTGCGGAACTCGTCCACCTCGTTCAGCGCGGCGGCCACCGCGGCGCGCTGCCGGGTCGATCGGCCGCGTACAGGGGCGGTGCTCGCCCCACCGCCAGGCGCTGTCGTCACGGGTGCCTCCCATACTTCTGCCCGGAATCGCTCGTCTGCCGGGCCATTCTGCCAGCTCGCGTCAGACCCTGGCCTCGTCCGACGGCTCCCGCATGGCGGGAAGCGCCGCACCGTCCGCTTCAGCCGTGGGCCGTTCGCCCTCCGCCGACCTCAATGTCCGTGTCCGGCGTCTCGCCAGCGGCGTCGCGAGCGCGGTCAGAAGGAGGAAGACGCCGATCGCCAGCAACACAATTGTCGCTCCCGGCGGTACGTCCTGGTAGTACGAGGTGACCGTGCCGGCCAGCGTGACCGCCGTACCGATCACCACCGCCAGTACGAAGGTGGCGGCGAAGGACCGGCTGATCTGCTGCGCGGCGGCGACCGGCACCACCATCAGCGCGCTGACCAGCAGCAGGCCCACGACCCGCATCGCCACGGTGACGGTCACGGCGGCCGTGACGGCGACGAGCAGGTTCAGCGCGCGCACCGGCAGCCCGGTGACCCGCGCGAACTCCTCGTCCTGGCTGACGGCGAACAGCTGCCGCCGCAGCCCCACGGTGACCAGCACCACCAGCGCCGCCAGGAGCCAGATCGCGTCCAGATCGGCTTCGGAGACGGTGGACAGCGAGCCGAAGAGATACGAGCTGAGATTGGCGTTGGAACCGGTCGGCGAGAGATTGATCAGCAGCACACCGCCCGCCATACCGCCGTAGAAGAGCATGGCCAGCGCGATGTCGCCGCGGGTGCGGCCGTACGCGCGGATCAGCTCCATCGCGATGGAGCCGACGATCGCCACGAGCGTCGCCATCCACACCGGGCTGGTGGAGAGCAGGAAGCCCAGACCGACACCGGTCATGGCGACATGGCCGATGCCGTCGCCCATCAGGGCCTGGCGCCGCTGGACGAGATAGATGCCGACGGCGGGCGCGATGACGCCGACCAGGACGGCCGCGATCAGGGCACGCTGCATGAGGGCGGTCTCAAGGATTTCCATGATCAGGTCAGCAGTCCTGTACGGAGCGGCTCGCCAGCCGCGTGCGGGTGACAGCCTTGATTGGTCAGAAGCTCGGGGTCGTGGCCGGGCAGCGCGTGCTGCCCCACGGCCTTCGGCGGCGGGCCGTCGTGCGTCACGCGGCCGTCGCGCAGCACCACCGCGCGGTCGATCAGCGGCTCCAGCGGGCCCAGCTCGTGCAGGACGAGCAGCACGGTCGTACCGGCCGCCACCTGGTCACGCAGCGTGGCCGCCAGGATCTCCTGGCTGGCCAGGTCGACGCCCGCCATCGGCTCGTCCATGATCAGCAGTTCGGGTTCGGCGGCGAGGGCGCGCGCGATGAGCACCCGCTGGTGCTGGCCGCCGGAGAGCGCGCCGACCGCGTCCTTCGCCCGGTCCGTGAGCCCGACCAGCTCGATGGCGTGCCGGACGGCGGCCCGGTCGGCCTTGGAGGGCCACCGCAGCAGCCCGGTGCGCGCCAGCCGCCCCGAGGCGACGACCTCGCGGACGGTCGCGGGCACACCGCTCGCGGCCGTCGTGCGCTGCGGTACGTACCCGACGCGCGCCCAGTCGCGGAAGCGCCGCAGCGGGGTGCCGAAGAGGGTCACCTCGCCGCCGGTGAGCGGGACTTGGCCGATCACGGAGCGTACGGCGGTGGACTTGCCCGAGCCGTTGGCGCCGAGCAGCGCGACGACTTCGCCGCGCCGCAGGGAGAGGTCGATGCCGCGCAGGACGGGGCGGGAGCCGAGCGTGGCGGTGGCGCCGCGCAGCGACAGGACGGCAGGGGGCGTGGCGTCCTGTTCGGACGGCTCTGTCTCTGTCCGGCCGGTGTTCGTCGTCGTCACGTCCCGTACCTCCGTTGCTGCGGTCGGCTGCTCGTTCACTTCGCGCCGAGGGCCTTCTCCAGCGCGGCGAGGTTGGACTCCATGACCTCGATGTAGTCAGCGCCCTTGGACTTCTTCGTGATTCCCTCGACGGGGTCCAGGACGTCCGTCCTCAGACCGCTGTCGGTGGCGAGGGTCTTCGCCGTCCTGTCGCTGACGAGCGTTTCGAAGAAGACCGTGCCGACCTTGTCCTCGGCCGCGATGGAGCGCAGCTCCTTGATCCGTGCCGGGCTGGGCTCGGACTCGGGGGAGATGCCGGAGATGGACTCCTGGGTCAGGCCGTAGCGCTCGGCGAGATAACCGAAGGCCGAGTGGGTGGTGATGAAGGTCTTGGTGGAGGTGTCGGCGAGGCCCTGCTCGAAGGCGGTGTCGAGGGTGGTGAGCCGTTCGACCAGGGCGGTGGTGTTCTTCCGGTACGCGGCGGCGTTGTCCGGGTCGGCCTTCTCCAGCGAGGCGCCGACGCCCTTGGCGACCTCGGCGTACTTCACGGGGTCGAGCCAGATGTGCGGGTCGGTGCCGGCCTCGCCCTCGTGGGCGGGCTCCTCCTCGGCGTGCCCCTCGTCGGCGTGCTCGTCGCCGTGCTCGTCGCCGTGGGAGTGGCCGACCCCCGAGCCGTGCTTCTCCAGCGTCGTGAGGGTCGCGGCGTCGACGGTGTTCCGCACGCCCGCGGCGGTGACGGCTTCGTCGACGGCGGGCTGAAGCCCCTTGAGGTAGAGGATGTAGTCGGCCTCGCCGAGCTGGGCGGCCTGCCGGGTCCCCAGCTCCAGGTCGTGCGGCTCGACGCCCGGCTTGGTGAGGGTGGAGACGTCGACGTGGGTCCCGCCTATCTCCTCGGCCAGGTACTGCATCGGATAGAACGACGCCACGACGGCGAGCTTCCCGTCGCTCTTCCCGGCACCGCCGCCCGCGCTGTCGGCCGCGTCGGAGGGGGAGCACGCGGACAGCGCGACCAGACCGAGGGTGACGGACCCGGCGAGCGCGGCGGTGGGTATGAGGCGTCGTACGTTCATGACAGTCATTTTCAACAAAATTGGAAACGATTGTCAACAAGGGGTGGTGAGGGCCACCGCGGGACACCGATTTGATACAGGGGGTGCGCCCGCCGCTAATCTGAAGCATTCGCCGTTCGTCGTCGTAATGAAGAGAGCACCGTGGCCGCCGACAAGATCGACAGCATCGTCAACCTGAGCAAGCGCCGTGGCTTCGTCTACCCGTGCAGCGAGATCTACGGCGGGCAGCGTGCCGCCTGGGACTACGGGCCGCTCGGGGTCGAGCTGAAGGAGAACATCAAGCGCCAGTGGTGGCGTTACATGGTCACTTCGCGCGAGGACGTTGTCGGTCTCGACTCGTCGGTGATCCTGGCCTCCGAGGTCTGGGAGGCCTCGGGCCATGTCGCCACGTTCACCGACCCGCTCACCGAGTGCACCTCCTGTCACAAGCGTTACCGCGCCGACCACTTGGAGGAGGCGTACGAGGAGAAGCACGGCAAGGCGCCTGCCAACGGCCTCAAGGACATCAACTGCCCCAACTGCGGCAACAAGGGCACCTTCACCGAGCCCAAGTCCTTCTCCGGGCTGCTCTCCACCCACCTCGGCCCGACGCAGGACTCCGGTTCGGTCGCGTATCTGCGCCCCGAGACCGCCCAGGGCATCTTCACCAACTTCGCCCAGGTGCAGCAGACGTCGCGCAAGAAGCCGCCGTTCGGCATCGCACAGATGGGCAAGTCCTTCCGTAACGAGATCACGCCCGGCAACTTCATCTTCCGCACGCGCGAGTTCGAGCAGATGGAGATGGAATTCTTCGTCAAGCCCGGCGAGGACGAGACGTGGCAGGACTACTGGATGGAGCAGCGCTGGAACTGGTACCGGGACCTGGGCCTGCGCGAGGAGAACATGCGCTGGTTCGAGCACCCGAAGGAGAAGCTCTCCCACTACTCCAAGCGCACCGCCGACATCGAGTACCGCTTCAGCTTCGGCGGCTCGGAGTGGGGCGAGCTCGAAGGCGTCGCGAACCGCACGGACTTCGACCTCACCGCGCACTCCAAGGCGTCGGGCCACGACCTGTCGTACTTCGACCAGGAGGCCGGTGAGCGCTGGACTCCGTACGTCATCGAGCCCGCCGCCGGCGTCGGCCGCGCGATGCTGGCCTTCCTCCTCGACGCGTACAACGAGGACGAGGCGCCGAACGCGAAGGGGGTGCTGGAGAAGCGCACCGTGATGCGGCTCGACCCGCGCCTGGCGCCGGTGAAGGTCGCGGTGCTGCCGCTGTCGCGCAACCCGCAGCTGTCGCCGAAGGCGAAGGGGCTCTCGGCGGACCTGCGGAAGAACTGGAACATCGAGTTCGACGACGCGGGCGCGATCGGCCGCCGTTACCGCAGGCAGGACGAGATCGGTACGCCGTTCTGTGTCACTGTCGACTTCGACACGCTGGACGACGACGCGGTGACGGTGCGCGAGCGCGACACGATGAAGCAGGAGCGCGTCTCGCTGAGCCAGATCCAGGGCTACCTGGGTGAGCGGCTGCTCGGCTGCTGATCCGACGGTCGTGTGATTGCGGCTGTGTGATTACGGTCGTGGCTCGAAGCCCCCGGTTCCGTGACGGAGCCGGGGGCTTCGTCGCAGACTGCTCAGTGGCCGCATTCGTCAACAGGAGGCACCCATGCCGCCCACGACCAGCAGCAAAGTAAGCCGATGGGACCAGCACGGCCGAGAGCATGTCGTCCGTGTCCAGAAGGCGGGCATGCAGCGGGCGTTGACCTGCGACAGCTGCGGCTGGAAGAAGAACGCGCAGTTCCTGCCGTGGCTCAAGGCGGAGGAACATCTCACCGAGGCGCACCAGGCGACCGTGGACCCGACGGTGACGGGCAGCAACAGCTGACAGCCGCCTCGGCCCGCGGAAAACAGGTGACGGGCGTCATCCGCCCGGTGGTAGCGTCACGGGCATGTTCTTCCAGATCTACGAGTGAGAAAGCGGCGGTCACGGTCCGCCTCTCACCAGACGAATCCGCAGATCACTTCGCCTTCACCAATTCGGGAGAACCCGTGGCAAAGAGCCGGAACAACCTTCTCGGCGTGGGCGGACAGCGTAAGAAGCTGTCCCGTGCCGAACAGCAGGGCAACGGCCCCACCCGGAACGCCGACCGCAAGGTCGCCGAGGACAAGAAGCAGGAGCTGCTGCGCAAGATGCGCGAGCGGGCGACCGGTACGGAGTCCGACGAAGAGGGCACCACGGACACGACCGGCGCGACCGGCACGGCTGACACCGCGGCTGACACGACGGACGGGCCCGCCGCCCAGTCCTGACGCACCGCTTCTGACCGAGCGCCGACGGCCCGGAACACCTCGGTGTTCCGGGCCGTTGCCACCTGCCTCACCCCGCCTCGCGCGCCACCGGTACCGGCACCGGCGTCACGCCGAGCGGCGACGCCGGCAGGTCCCTCGTCCGGCCGACCGGTGAGAAGAGCAGGATCAGCGCGGCGAGCGGCACACCCGCGGTGGTGATCCACATCGCCGTACGGATACCGAGCACCGTCCCGAGGGTGCCGCCCAGCAGCGCGCCGAGCGGGATGGTGCCGTAGTTGAGGAAGGCCGTGCTCGCGGTGAGGCGGCCGAGGAGTTCCGGCGGGCAGTAGCGCTGCTGGAAGCCCGCCTTGATGATGTTGCCCGCCACCACGCCTGCGGCGACGCAGAATCCGCCCGCCACGTAGAACAGCACCCCGGCCCCGCCGACGGTCAGTGGGATGAGCAGCGCGAACACCGCGAGGCCCAGCTCGAAGACCAGCGTGGCGCGTGCGGTACCCACCCGTGCCGCGACCCGGCGCGCCATGAAGGCCCCGGCCACGCCGCCCGTACCGGCCGCGGCGACGAGGCCGCCGACCGGGCCCGGGTCCAGGCCGACGGTCCGTACCAGGAAGACCACGAGGATCGACTGATACCCCATCAGGGCCAGGTTGGACGCGGCGCCGAAGAGCGTCAGCGTACGGAGCCACGGGTCCCGCGCGACCAGCCGCAGACCTTCGCCGACCTCGGCGGCCAGCGCGCCGGGACGCCGTACGGCTCTTGGGACGCGCGGCTCGCGGTGGCGGATGCGCGACAGGCACAGGAGCGATACGAGGAAGGTGGCCGCGTTGGCGAACATCCCGTTGACCGCGCCCGCCAGCTGCGCGATAAGACCGCCCGATCCGAGCCCGGCGATCTGCGCGGCGGACGCGCTGCCGTGCAGTTTGGCGTTGCCCTCGGGCTGGTCGGCGGGGGAGAGGATGCTGGGGAGATAGGAGGTGTACGCGGTCTGGAAGAAGACGGCCGCCGTGCCCGTCAGCAGCGCGACGCCCACCAGCAGACCGACGCTCAGCAGTCCGGCCGATGCGGCGAGCGGGACGGCGGCGAACAGCACCAGCGAGACCGCCGCGGCGGCCAGCATGACCGGCCGGCGCCGCGTCCGGTCCACCCAGGCACCGACCGGCAGTCCGACGACCAGCCAGGGAGCCCAGGTCGCGGCGGTCAGCAGGCCGACCTCGAACGTGCCCGCGTCCAGGGTGGAGACGGCGATCAGCGGCATCGCGACCCCGGTCACCGACGTACCGAACTTGCCCGCGGTCTCGCCGATCCACAGCAGCCGGAAGTCATGGTGGCGGCGCAGCAGGCCGCCGCGTCTCTCGCGTCTCTCGCGTTTCACGGGGCGTCACGTCGCTTACGGGGGAAGGACTGGAGCTGTACGACGACGGGCACGGCCTCGGGGTCCGCCTCCGCCTCCGCGTCCGGGGCGGTGGGTGTGTGGCGGGCGATGACCGCCATCAACTCCGCGTTCATGGCGCGCAGTTGGTCCGGCGTCAGCCGCAGGTCGTGCCAGTCCGAGACGGTGCCGGCGGCCCGCCATTCGTTGTCCCAGTCCTCGTTCAGATAGTCCGTGACCCGGTTGAAGTACTGGCCCACCAGCTCATGGAGATAGACGGAGAGGGCTCCCCGGCTGCGAGGGTCGTCGCGGAAGTCGGCGGTGTTCAGCTCGTTCGGGACGCCGGTCCTGCGCCACCAGCGCTCACGCCTGGTGCCGCGTCCGGTCTCTTCCTCGATGAAGCCGTGTTCGGCGAGATGACGCAGATGCCAGCTGACGGTGCCGGTGTTCTCGCCGAGGCGCTCGGCGAGGCCGGTGGCGGTGGCCGGGCCGTCCAGGCTGAGCAGTTCGAGGATGTTCATCCGCAGGGGGTGGGCGAGCCCGCGCAGGCTGCGGGCGTCGATACGGCGGGTGGGCCGGGCGGGCGGCTGTGCGGAGGGCGTCTCGGGTGCGTCGGGCATGGCGGCATCGTATGATGCAGAGACTTCTCTGCATAGGAGTCTTCGCAGAGATATCTCTGTAAGTTGTGCCCAGGCGCCTCAGATCATGGAGTCCGGTGAGCCCGGCACCGACGCCGGTTCCAGTCGCCGCGCGTTGCGGCGCGCCGTACCCCGTGCCCACTCCCCGCTGGTCAGCGCGCCGACCACCAGCACGGACAGACCGAGCCCGGTGATGATCCACCAGGCGGGCCGGCTCGCGTCGGCGAAGGCCGCCTCGTCGATGCCGCCCCGGTGCGTGGCCGACGCCGCGCCCGTCGCCAGGACCGCGCCGATCACCGCGACCCCCAGCGTCTGCCCGATCTGCCGGCTCGTCGACGCGACGGCGGCGGCCACCCCCGACTGGGCCAGCGGCATCCCGGCCACCGCCGTGTTGGTGATCGGGGCGTTGACCAGGCCGAAGCCGATGCCGAACAGCACATAGCCGGCGAACAGCAGCGCCAGGTGTGTCTCCGCCGCGAAGACCGCGAACAGCAGCCCGCTCGCCGCGAGGGTCACGCCCGCCCCCAGCAGCGGGATACGTGGCCCGCGCGAGCCGACCAGCCGCCCCGACAGCGGTGCGCACACGAAGGCCATCGCCGCCATCGGCAGCATGTAGAGACCGGCGTCCAGGGCGGAGAGATCCCGTACGTTCTGCAGATAGAGCGTGTTCATGAACAGGAAGCCACCGAGGGCGCCGAACGCGCACACGGCGATGACCGTCGCCCCGCTGAACGGCGCGCTGCGGAAGAAGCGCAGATCGATCAGGGGTTCCTGGCGCCTCGGTTCGTACAGGATCAGCCCCGTCAGGGCGCACACCGTGACCCCGACGAAGGACAGGATCAGTGGCGACGTCCAGCCGGCCGCCGGGGCCTCGATGATGGCGTACGTCAGCGCGCCGAGCGTGGCCATGACCAGCAGCTGGCCCACCGGGTCGGGGCGGCGCGGCTTGGCGGCGCGGGACTCGGGGACGTACCGCCAGGTCAGCAGGAACGCCGCGACCCCGACCGGCAGATTGATCAGGAAGATCGCGCGCCAGCCGACCGTCTCCACCAACAGCCCGCCGATCAGTGGCCCGGCCGCCATCGAGATCCCGACGACCCCGCCCCAGACCCCGATCGCGCGGGCGCGCTCACGGGGATCGGTGAAGGTGTTGGTGATGATCGACATCGCGACCGGGTTGAGCATCGAACCGCCGACGGCCTGCACCGTCCGGAACGCGACGAGCGACTCCAGATTCGGCGCGAGCGAGCACAGCAGCGAGCCGAGCGTGAAGATCACCAGTCCGGTCTTGAAGACCCGCCGCCGGCCGATGCGGTCGGCCGTGGAGCCCGCGAGCATCAGTAGTGAGGCGATGACCAGGGTGTACGCGTCGATGGTCCACTGCATACCGGCGACCGTGGTGTGCAGTTCCTTCTGCATGGACGGCAGCGCGACGTTCAGCACGGTGTTGTCGAGACTGACGATCAGCAGACTCATGCAGCAGGTCCCCAGAATCACCATGCGTCTACGGGGTCCGCACTCCGGCGCGGCTTCTTTCGGCGGCTCCGGCGAGGACTTCGGCTGGGGAGCTGGCATGGGGCGATGGTAAGTGCGGCGCCCGAAGGCCCGTCCACCGCCATGCGCGACAATGGACGGATGACCGCTCCGCTCGCCCCGTCCCCCGCACCGCCCGGCACGCTCGCCGTCGGCCCGTACCCCGTGCGCCCGCCGGTGGTGCTCGCGCCGATGGCCGGGATCACCAACGCCCCGTTCCGGACGCTGTGCCGGGAGTTCTCGGGCGGCAAGGGGCTGTTCGTCAGCGAGATGATCACCACGCGGGCGCTGGTCGAGCGCAACGAGAAGACGATGCAGCTCATCCGCTTCGACGCGACCGAGACGCCGCGCTCGATCCAGCTGTACGGGGTCGACCCGGTCACCGTCGGCAAGGCCGTCCGCATGATCGCGGACGAGGGCCTGGCCGACCACATCGACCTGAACTTCGGCTGCCCCGTCCCCAAGGTCACCCGCAAGGGCGGCGGCTCGGCCCTCCCGTACAAACGGCCCCTGCTGCGCGCGATCCTGCACGAGGCCGTGTCGAACGCCGGGGACCTGCCGGTCACCATGAAGATGCGCAAGGGCATCGACGACGACCACCTGACCTACCTGGACGCGGGCCGTATCGCCGTCGACGAGGGCGTCACGGCGATCGCCCTGCACGGCAGAACGGCTGCCCAGCACTACGGCGGTACCGCCGACTGGGACGCCATCGCCCGCCTCAAGGCCCATGTCCCCGAGATCCCTGTCCTCGGCAACGGCGACATCTGGTCGGCGGACGATGCGCTGCGGATGGTCCGCGAGACCGGCTGCGACGGTGTGGTCGTGGGGCGCGGCTGCCTGGGCCGGCCGTGGATCTTCGGCGATCTGGTCGCGGCGTTCGAGGGTACGGGGGAGCTTGCCCGGCCCGCGCTGCGCGAGGTCGCCCGTGTGATGCGGCGGCACGCGGAGCTGCTGGGGGAGTGGATCGGTGACGAGGCGCGCGGGGTGATCGACTTCCGTAAGCACGTGGCCTGGTATCTGAAGGGCTTCTCGGTCGGCTCCGAGCTGCGCAAGAAGCTGGCGATCACCTCGTCGCTGGCCGAACTGGACGCGCTGCTGGGCGAGTTGAACCTGGACCAGCCCTGGCCGGACGGCGCCGACGGCCCGCGCGGCCGGACATCGGGCAACAACCGCGTGGTCCTGCCGGACGGCTGGCTGAAGGACCCGTACGACTGCGCGGGCATCGGGGCGGACGCGGAACTGGACACCTCGGGCGGCTGAGGCGGGGGCGGAGTCCCCGCCGTTGTCAGTGCCGTGGGGCATGATCCGTTGTCGGGCCGTTTCGGCGAGTGGGGCGACGGGGTGGGGCGTTGATGGAAACACTGCTGTCCGGCGAGGTGCGGGTCGAGTACGCGCAGATGTACGTGGTGAGCGGCAAGGGGGACTACGGCTACGACCTCCATGACGCGTTCGCGGGACAGGAGGCGGGGCTGTGCGGGGGAGCGACCCCCGGCTGCCTCTTCCTGGTGACTGGGCGGCACACGGGCCGCGTCGGACTCACCGTCGAACTGCACGAGGAGCAGCCGCCGCTTCTGTCTCTCTGGGAGGAGGCCGTGGAGGTTCCGTTCAGACCGCTGGCCCGTCCTTGGCTCCAGGAGTGGGCAGGAGGCGAGTCCTGGGAGCTGGACCTCGAACAGATCGATTACCGCGTCCGGTACAGCGCACGGGGGATGGGCGAGGCGAGAGACCCCGAGAGCTGCCAGTCCCCGGATCCGGTGGACCACTACCTGCTCCAGTTCTGGCCGTGCCCGCCGTCACCGGCCCGCGTCGTGAGGCAGACCAGCGCCCACGCCGCCAACTGGCACAACTGGGCACGGGAGTTGCCCCCGCCGCCGACGCCCGAGGAGGTGGCGGAGGAGGAGCGTCTGGCCGAGCTGGAATACGAGCGCGGGCGCGTCGAGGCGGAGACGCGGAGCTGGGGTGGCCGACTGCCGAGCGACCGGCTGCGCGCGTGCGGTGGCGATGTATCGAAGATGATCAAGCTCGACGGCCTTCTCGTGCACGAGTTGGACGAGGCGGGCCCGGACATCCAGCGCGCCGTCGTCGGGCTGGCGGCACGCCGTGCCTGTACGGTGGCCGGTCTCGCCGACCTGGACTGGATCGCGCCCACCCTCGAAGCCCTTGACCGGGGACGGGAGTTGGCGCCGCCGTTCGACGACATGGCCGGGTTGCGGGAGTTTCTGTTCACCGACGAGCGGGTGCCGCCGACCTTGGTTCTCAAGCCCTTGAGGGGCTCTCCCGCCCCGGCCGCGAACATGGCTCTGAGGACCCTGCTGGTGGCGGCGAGTTGCTCGGACCCGCTCCGGGCGGCCGTCGACGCGCTGTACGCCGCCGCGCGTGCGTACGGACCCGACCGCGACGCCCTGTTCGAGGAGGTCCGGTCCTTGGTTGGAGGGCGTGATTCTCGACACGTCTGATTGATCCTTCGCTCAGACGAGCGGTTGGGGTGTGTCTGCATCTTCGGAAGGGGTGGCACTGGGTGTCATCCCTTCCGTGTTCGAGAGGTGAACTCAGAAGTCGCAATCGCAGCTCAGATGAGCGCGTTATGTCATGCAAAGGTCATGCCCGGTTCGAGGTGTGAAGGAGACGGGGACGGGTGATCCCCTGTCACACGCATTCGATCCAGTGGCGGACGGGTGGTTGCGGCCGTATGACGGACAAGTGGACATGTCCAGGCACCTTCGATCTGGGTATGTTCCTCGCCGTCAGGGCAGCCAGCGCCTCCCGGAGGAGTCGAGATCCGTGTCCGAAAGCAAAGACACCCACGTAGCGGCGGACACCGCCACACAGGACTCACAAGAGCAGAAGTTCGTCTACGACTTCACCGAGGGCAACAAAGATCTCAAGGGCCTGCTCGGCGGCAAGGGTGCCAACCTCGCCGAGATGACCAACCTCGGACTGCCCGTCCCTCCGGGCTTCACGATCACCAGCGAGGCGTGCAAGGTCTACCTCGACACCGGTACGGAGCCGGCCGCCCTGCGTGACGAGGTCGGCACCCACCTCGACGCCCTCGAACAGAAGATGGGCAAGAAGCTCGGCCAGGCCGACGACCCGCTGCTCGTCTCCGTACGGTCCGGCGCCAAGTTCTCCATGCCCGGCATGATGGACACCGTCCTCAACATCGGGCTCTCCGACAAGTCCGTCGCCGGTCTCGCCGCGCAGTCCGGCGACGAGCGCTTCGCCTGGGACTCGTACCGCAGGCTCATCCAGATGTTCGGCAAGACCGTCCTCGGCGTCGACGGCGACCTCTTCGAGGAGGCACTGGAGGACGCCAAGCGCGCGAAGAAGGCCGCCACCGACATCGACCTGGACGCCGCCGACCTGAAGAAGCTGGTCAAGCAGTTCAAGAAGATCGTCGCGCGCGACGCCGGCCGCGACTTCCCGCAGGACCCGCGCGAGCAGATGGACCTCGCGATCCGCTCCGTCTTCGAGTCCTGGAACACCGACCGGGCCAAGCTCTACCGCCGCCAGGAGCGCATCCCCGGCGACCTCGGCACCGCCGTCAACATCTGCTCCATGGTCTTCGGCAACCTCGGCCCGGACTCCGGCACCGGCGTCGCCTTCACCCGCGACCCGGCCAGCGGCCACCAGGGCGTGTACGGCGACTACCTCCAGAACGCGCAGGGCGAGGACGTCGTCGCCGGTATCCGCAACACCGTGCCGCTCGCCGATCTGGAGACCATCGACAAGAAGTCGTACGACCGGCTGATGCAGATCATGGAGACCCTGGAGACGCACTACCGGGACCTCTGCGACATCGAATTCACCATCGAACGCGGCGAGTTGTGGATGCTCCAGACCCGTGTCGGCAAGCGCACCGCGGGCGCCGCCTTCCGGATCGCGACCCAGCTCGTCGACCAGGGGCTGATCGACGAGGCCGAGGCGCTTCAGCGCGTCAACGGGGCGCAGCTCGCGCAGCTGATGTTCCCGCGCTTCGACGACGCCGCCAGAGCCGAGCTGCTGGGGCGCGGTATCGCCGCGTCCCCCGGCGCCGCCGTCGGCAAGGCCGTCTTCGACTCGTACACCGCCGTCAAGTGGTCGCGCTCCGGCGAGCGGGTCATCCTCATCCGCCGCGAGACCAACCCCGACGATCTGGACGGCATGCTCGCCGCCGAGGGCATCCTCACCTCGCGCGGCGGCAAGACCTCGCACGCCGCCGTCGTCGCCCGGGGCATGGGCAAGACCTGTGTCTGCGGCGCCGAGGAGCTGGAGGTCGACACCAAACGGCGCCGGATGACCGTCGGAAAGACCGTCATCGAGGAGGGCGACGTCGTCTCCGTCGACGGCTCGACCGGCAAGGTCTACCTCGGCGAGGTCCCGGTCGTCCCCTCGCCGGTGGTCGAGTACTTCGAGGGCCGCATGCACGCGGGCGCCGACGACGCCGACGAACTGGTGGAGGCCGTGCACCGGATGATGGCGTACGCCGACCGGCGCCGCCGGCTGCGGGTGCGCGCCAACGCCGACAACGCCGAGGACGCGCTGCGGGCCCGCCGGTTCGGCGCGCAGGGCATCGGGCTGTGCCGCACCGAGCACATGTTCCTCGGTGAACGCCGCGCCATGGTCGAGAAGTTGATCCTCGCGGACACCGACGACGAGCGCGAGCAGGCGCTGAAGACCCTGCTGCCGCTGCAGAAGAAGGACTTCGTCGAGCTGTTCGAGGCGATGGACGGACTGCCGGTCACCGTACGGCTGCTGGACCCGCCGCTGCATGAATTCCTGCCCGACATCACGGAGTTGTCGGTACGTGTCGCGCTCGCCGAGTCCCGCAAGGACCACAACGAGAACGATCTGCGGCTGCTCCAGGCCGTGCACAAGCTGCACGAGCAGAACCCGATGCTCGGGCTGCGCGGTGTACGGCTCGGCCTGGTCATTCCCGGCCTCTTCGCGATGCAGGTAAGGGCCATCGCCGAGGCCGCAGCCGAGCGCAAGCACGCCAAGGGCGACCCGCGCGCCGAGATCATGATCCCGCTCGTCGGCACCGTCCAGGAGCTGGAGATCGTCCGCGACGAGGCCGCGCAGGTCATCGCCGAGGTGCGGCGGTCGACCGGAATCGACCTCAAGCTGTCGCTCGGCACGATGATCGAACTGCCGCGCGCCGCGCTGACGGCAGGTCAGATCGCGGAGGCCGCGGAGTTCTTCTCCTTCGGTACGAACGACCTCACCCAGACGGTCTGGGGCTTCTCCCGTGACGACGTCGAGGCCAGCTTCTTCACCGCGTATCTGGAGAAGGGCATCTTCGGGGTGTCCCCGTTCGAGACGATCGACATGGACGGCGTCGGCGCGCTCGTACGCAGCGCGTGCGAGGCCGGCCGCAGGACACGGCCCGATCTGAAGCTCGGTATCTGCGGTGAGCACGGCGGCGACCCCGAGTCGGTGCACTTCTTCCACGAGGTGGGCCTGGACTATGTGTCCTGCTCGCCGTTCCGGATCCCCGTGGCGCGCCTGGAGGCCGGGCGTGCGGCGGCACAGTCGCGCGGCCACGGCCACGGCCACGGCCACGGCGACTCACGCTGACGCCGGGACGCGGACGGCAGGAACGGCAGGAACGGCTGGAGAAATCACTTTCGCCCGTCCCGGAATGAACTAGGCCGGGACGGCGGCAAATCGGGGTGCGACCGGTGGATCCCGATCCATCGGTCGCACCCCCTTTTTTTCTCGGAGGACCCGCTGGGCGCCGCCCTGCTGCACGGCGGCGCCCAGGGGAGGTCGCGCGTGACGCCGTGCGCGACGTCCTACGTGCCGCCCTACGTGCGGAACGGGCCCGTCACCTCGTAGGTGATGCCGCCCGACGAACTGCCGCTCGTACCGCGCTGGCTGGAGAAGTACAGCCGCGATCCGTCGGGCGAGAAGGCCGGACCGGTGATCTCCGAGCCCGACTGGCCGCTGACGCGCAGGAACGGCGCGACGACGTCGTCGGGAGTGATCAGGCAGATCTCCATGTTCCCGCCGTCCTCCGCGACGAACAGATCGCCGGACGAGGACCCCGTGACGTTGTCGACCCCGGTCAGCGGGGCACCACCGCCGCTGACGAGCGAGTCGTCGTACGTCAACTCGTAGGTGGCGGCGGCCGGATCGACCCGCCAGACCCGGTTGTCGCCCTTCGTGGTGAACCACACCGAGCCGTCGGCGTAGTAGCAGCCCTCGCCGCCGTTGAACCGCTTGGCGCCCGAGACCTGGTCACGGGTCTGGGTCGGGGAGCCGTCCGGGTCCGGCACCGTCGCCCAGGTGAAGGAGCCGGAGGTGGCGGTGCCGGCCCGCAGCACCTCAAGGGTGCCGGTGGACAGATCGCCCCAAGTGGTGGGCGTGAACCGATAGAAGCACCCGTTCGTCTCGTCCTCGGTCAGATAGATCACCTCGCGCACCGGGTCGGCCGCCGCTGCCTCGTGCTTGAACAGACCCATCGCGTCGCGCCGTACCGCCGCTTTTACGCCCCACGGATCGGTCTCGTACACATACCCGCGGGTCACCTCCTCGCAGGACAGCCAGGTGTTCCACGGGGTGCTGCCGCCCGCGCAGTTCTGCCGGGTGCCGGAGAGGATCCGGTACGCGCCGGTGATCGCGCCCGCCGAGGAGAAGCGGACCGCGCCCGCGCCGCCGGACGGGTTGATCTCCGAGTTGGAGACATAGATCCAGCCACTGCCGTCGGCGTAACAGGCGCCGCCGTCAGGTGCGTTGTGCCAGGTGTACGACGTGCCGGGCACGCTCTGCCCGGATCGGGCGATGACCCTGCTGGTGAATCCGGCGGGCAGCAGGATGTTGTTGCCGTCGGCGCTCGAGAGTGCTCCGTACGGTCCCGCGCCGGGCTGCGCGGGGTCGGCGTAGGCCGCTCCGCGCCAGAGAGTGCCGCCGAGCGCGGCGGCGGAGCCGGTGACGATTGCTCCACGCAGAAAATTGCGACGTTCCACTGGGCCGCTCCATGGGTGGGGTGGGGGTGTGAGGTCGCGTGCGCGCAAGAGCGTAGAGCGAACGGATGGCCACTGTCTGAACTTCGCGGCGGCGTGGCTGGTCATCGGCGAGAACAGCTGCGCCGCCGCGCCCCGTCCGCGTTGGCCGACCACGCCGCCGCGTTGTGCCACTGCGCTATGCCGCCGCGCCGCCGTCTACGACGAGGTCGGTCCCCACGACGGACGCCGCGTCCGCCGATGCGAGATACAGCACGGCCGCCGCCACCTCCCGCGTCGACGAGACCCGGCCGAGCGGTGAATCCTCCTTCATCCGCGCGACGCGGTCGGCGGCGCTCTCGCCCGGCCGCAGCGACATCGTGGTGTCCGAGGCGCCGGGGCTGACGGCGTTGATCCGGACCCCGTCCTGGATGTGGTCGAGGGCGGCGGCGCGGGTCAGCGTGGAGACGGCGGCCTTGGAGGTGAGATAGCCGGCCACGTTCGGGATGCGCAGGTGCGCGCCGAGGTTGGAGGAGATGTTGACGATGGCGCCGCCGCCGTCGCGGCGCATCTGGGCGATCTCCGCCTGGAGGCAGTGCAGGACGCCGGTGACGTTGATGTCGAGCATGGCATGCCAGTCCGCGACGGGGAGATCGGCGAGGGGCGTGCCGGCCCGGAGGATCCCCGCGTTGTTGACGGCGACGTCGAGCCGGCCGAAGTGGTCGACGGTCCTGCGCACCAGGGCCTGTACGTCGTCCGCGCGTGAGACGTCGGCGATGACGACGAGCGAGTCGCCGCCCGCCGCCGTGATCAGCGCGCGGGTCTCCTCCAGCGGCGCGGCGCCCCGGCCGGCGAGGACGACGGAGGCGCCTTCGGCGGCGAACGCCACGGCGACGGCACGGCCGATCCCGGAACCGGCGCCGGTGACGAGGACGGTCTGGTCGGCGAAGCGAGCGGGCATGGGTAACTCCCTTGTCGGATACGGATGGTGAGTGAGGGTGCGAGAGGGGTGAGCGTGGTGGTGCTCGTGGTCATGCCGTCCCCCTGTTTACCCAGACCACTTATCTTGACCGATCATTCTGTTATAAGGGCAGCGAAAAACCGGCATGCCCCTGGTGCGGTGAGGTGTGCCGGTCCCGTCAGTCCAGCAAGGTCAGCGCCTGCTCGGCCGCGTCGCGTACCCGCGCCGGGTCCCGCGAGGTCTTGCCGACCACCCGCATGCCCTGCATCAGCACGAGCAGCATCCGTGCCAGCGAGCGCGGATCGCGGTCGGGCGGCAACTCGCCCTGGCCCTGGGCCCGGACGAGTGCCGCGTGTATCAGCGTCTCGATGTGCTGCCAGCTCAGCTCGACCCGGCGGGCCGCCTCGGGGTCGTGCGGCCCCAGCTCGGCCGCCGTGTTGGTGATGAGGCAGCCCTTCTCGCGCAGCGCCTCGGCGGTCGACTCGCCGGCGAACCGCCGCACCGTCTCCCGCACCGCGGGCAGTGCGGGACCCGGCTTCGACAGGGCGTCGAGCAGCGACGGATCCCGCGTCTCGCCGTACCTGTCCAGAGCCTTCAGATACAGCTCGTGCTTGTTGCCGAACGTCGCGTAGATGCTGGCGCGGCCGATGCCGAGGTGTTCGACGAGGTCCGCCATGGACGTCGCCTCGTAGCCGCGCCGCCAGAACAGCTCAAGGGCCGACTGGAGCGCGGCGTCCGGATCGAATTCCTTGGTCCTGGCCACGTGCGCGACTCTAGGCTCATCTGGAACGCTCGGTCAAGATGAAGCGGGGCCGGTCAGGATTCAACGCGTGAGGCATAGACCGTCACCGCCACCGACTCGTCGTCCAGGCAACGGCCCGTCTCCAGGTCGAACCGCTGCTTCAGCAGCGGCGAGGCCACGAAGGCACGACCGTCCTGGGTGCCGGTCAGCCCACGCGACAGCACCTGGGCGCCGGAGTACGGGTCGCGGTTGTCGATCGCGTACGTACGGCCCGCCCGGTCCACGAAGAGTGCGGCCTGCCGGCCGTCCGGCAGCAGTGCGGCCACTCCCCGGCCCGGAATGAGCGCGGACCGGTCGCAGATCGACAACCAGGTTTCGTCCAGGCGGAGTTGAAGTACGGGGTAGGTGATCGGGCTCATCGGGCTCATCGGGCCGACACTCCTTCCAGCGTCAGAAACGTCAGATCGGGCTTCACCTGGTCGCGCTCGGGCACGAACCGCACCGTCGGGTCCGGTGCGTCGGGCGCGTTGACGAACGAGACAAAGCGGCGCAGCCGCTCCGGGTCGTCGAGCGTCTCGGCCCACTCGTCGCGGTAGCCCGCGACATGGTCGGCCATCAACTTCTCCAACTCCCCGCACAGGCCCAGCGAATCGTGCACGACCACGTCCCGCACATGGTCGAGCCCGCCCTCGATCCGGCCCAGCCACGCCGAGGTGCGCTCCAGGCGGTCGGCGGTGCGGATGTAGAACATCAGGAAGCGGTCGATCAGCCGCACCAGCGACTCGTCGTCCAGGTCCTGCGCCAGCAGATCCGCGTGGCGCGGCTCGGCGCCGCCGTTGCCGCCGACGTACAGATTCCAGCCCTCCGCCGTCGCGATGATCCCGAAGTCCTTGCCGCGCGCCTCCGCGCACTCCCGCGCACAGCCCGAGACCGCCGACTTGAGCTTGTGCGGCGCGCGCAGGCCCCGGTAACGCAGCTCCAGATCGATGGCCATCTTCACCGAGTCCTGCACGCCGTACCGGCACCAGGTCTGGCCCACGCACGACTTCACGGTGCGCAGCGCCTTTCCGTACGCGTGCCCCGACTCGAAGCCGTGCGCCACCAACCGCGCCCAGATCTGTGGCAGTTGGTCGACGCGCGCGCCGAAGAGGTCGATCCGCTGACCGCCTGTGATCTTCGTGTAGAGCCCGAAGTCCCGTGCCACCTCACCGATCACGATCAGCTTCTCCGGTGTGATCTCACCGCCGGGGATGCGCGGCACGATCGAGTACGAGCCGTTGCGCTGCAAGTTGGCGAGGAAGTGGTCGTTCGTGTCCTGGAGCGCGGCCTGTTCACCGTCCAGGACATGGCCGCTCAGGCCCAGCGTCGGCGCGAGCGAGGCGATGATCGAGCCGACGGCCGGCTTGCAGATCTCGCAGCCGTCACCCCCGCGCGCGCTCTGGCGGCCGTGCGAGTCGAGCAGCGAGGCGTACGACGTCACACGCAGGGTCCGCACGATCTCGTACAACTCGCCGCGCGTGTGCGGAAAGCAGCCGCACAGTCCGCCGTCGCCGGCCGTGGGCAGGAGCTGTCCGATCACCTTCAGGCAACTGCCGCAGCCCGTACCGGCCTTGGTGCACTTCTTCACCTCGGGCAGCGTCGCGCACGCGGCGATCGCGCCCTTCGTCACGTTGTGGCAGCTACAGATCACGGCGCTGTCCGGCAGCGACGCCGGGCCGAGCGCGGCCGGCGCCCCCGCACCCGGCGGCAGGACCAGCTGCTCGGGCGGTACGGGCGGGACGGAGCCGGTCAGCGGGCGCAGCATCCCGTACGCGTCGGCGTCACCGACCAGGACGCCCCCGAGCAGCGCGCCGTCCGCGCCGACGACGACCTTCTTGTAGACGCCCGAGCGGGAGTCCGCGTACACGACGTCGAGACAGCCGGGAGCGGCGCCGTGCGCGTCCCCGAACGACGCCACGTCCACACCGAGCAGCTTGAGCTTCGTGGAGAGATCCGAACCGGTGAACTCGGCCGCGCCCTCGGTGACTTCGGCGATCGCGTCCGCCGCCGTCCGCGCCATCTCGTAGCCGGGCGCCACCAGCCCGTACACCCGCCCGTCGGCCGCGAGGGCGCACTCGCCGATCGCGAAGATCCGCGGATCCGATGTACGGCACCGTTCGTCGACCGCGATTCCGCCGCGCTCGCCGACCCGCAGTCCCGCGTCGCGGGCGAGCTGGTCGCGGGGCCGTACGCCCGCCGAGAAGACGACCAGATCGGTCGCCAGGACCGAACCGTCGGACAGTGTCATGCCGTTGACGGTGCCCGTCCCGTCCGTCGTGATCTCCTGCGTGCCGACGCCCGTGTGGACGGTCAGTCCCATGCCCTCGATACTGCGCAGCAGCGCCGCTCCGCCGCCGTCGTCCACCTGGACGGGCATCAGCCGGGGGGCGAACTCCACGATGTGCGTGTCGAGTTCGAGCCCCTGCAACGCGCCGGCCGCCTCAAGACCGAGCAGCCCGCCGCCCACCACCGCGCCGCTGCGGGCGGTCTTCGCGTACTCCTCGATCGCCAGCAGGTCCTCGATGGTGCGGTAGACGAAACAGCCCGTCGCGTCCTTGCCCGGCACCGGCGGCACGAACGGGTACGAGCCGGTGGCCAGCACGAGCGTGTCGTACGTGAAGGTCAGCCCGGCGCGCGAGGTGACCGTGCGCGCGGCGCGGTCGACGGCCTCGGCGGGATCGTCCAGATGCAGCTCGATACCGTGCCGGGCCATGAAGTCCGGTTCGACGAGCGAGAGTTCGTCCGGGGTGCGGCCGTCGAAGTACGAGGTCAGCCGGACCCGGTCATAGGCGGGGCGCGGCTCCTCGCAGAGCACCACGATCCGCGCCCGACCGGTCGTGCCGTGCTCGGCGAGGGCTTCGAGGAACCGCTGGCCGACCATGCCGTGGCCGACGACCACGATGGTGGGGCGGGACGTTGTGTCGGACATCTCAGGAGCCTCCGTCGGGAGTGAGCAGGTGGAGCAGCGGGGTGGTGGGCGGCAGCGGTTCGTCGTCCTCCCAGGTGCGGGCGAGCGCGCCGACGGTGGTGAGGTCGCCGAGGAGCACACCGCCGACGAGACGGTCGCCCCGGACGACGACCTTGCGGTAGGCGCCGCGGGTGGCGTCGGTCAGCTGGACGACGTCGTCGCCGGGGAGGGGAGTCGTCTCGCCGAACGCGGCGAGGTCGAGCGGGGCGGAAGGGGTGTCCGCCGTGGTCTCGGGTCCGAGGGGGGAGAGGGTGAGACGGGTGAGGGAGCGGGTGCCGGTGTAGCGGGTCGCGGGCTTCCCGGCCGCGGTGTCCTCCGTCAGCAACTGGGCCAGCGCGTCGGCCTGTTCGAGCGCGGCGCCGGCGAGACCGTACAGCCGGTCGCCGTGCTCCGCGCAGTCGCCGATCGCGTGGATGTACGGGTCCGACGTCCGCAGCTCGTCGTCCACGACGATGCCGCGCCGTACGTCGAGCCCGGCGGCGTCGGCGAGACCGGTGCGGGGGCGTACACCGCAGGCCAGGACGGTGAGTTCGGCGTCGAGGCGGAAGCCGTCGGAGAGTTCGACGGCCGCCACCCGTCCGGGGCCCGCGGCCCCGTCGTCGTCGGCGAGCACGAGGCCGCGCACCCGGCACTCGGTATGGACCTCCACTCCCCACGACTCCAGCCGGCGCCTGAGCAACAGCGAGCCGGAACGGTCGAGCTGACGTTCCATCACGTACTCGCCCTGCTGCGCCAGCACGACCTGGGCGCCCCGCTCCGCGAGCGCGCGAGCCGCCGAGACCCCGAGGAGCCCTCCGCCGACGACGACGGCGCGGGTCCCGGGCCGTACCGCCGCCGACAACGACAGACAGTCGTCCATGGTCCGGAAGGGGTGCACGCCCGCCGGCAGTTCATGGTGGCCCGGTCGCCGCAGTCCGCGCAGCGGGGGCAGGACCGGGTTCGAGCCGGTCGCGAGGACGAGCCGGTCGTACGGGACGACGCTGCCGTCGTCGCACCGCACCAGCCGGTCGGCACGGTCGATCCGCACGGCCCGGACGCCGCGCCGCTCGGCGCCGGGCACCGGCGGGAGGGCGATGACCTCGGGGCCGTACCGCCCGGCGAGTACTTCGGCGAGCAGGACACGGTTGTACGGGGCGTGCGGCTCCTCGCCGAGCAGGGTGACCGTCCGCCCGGCGGAAGCCGTGGAGGAGGCGGTGAGGCGCTGGGCCAGCCGCATCCCGGCCGTACCCCCGCCGATCACCACGATCTCCTTCGCCCCACCGTCAGCAGCCATGCCCGCAGACTGCGCGGCCGGTGTTACCCGGCGGCACCACCACTGTTTCCCGCTCGGAACGCTGCCCTCAGCACGGGCCGGTGCCGGGTGTGAGGCGCACCCGCCCCGACCTGCGCGGCGGATGTGGCCCAGGCCACCCCACGGCAAGGTGAGGGCCGACCACCTCGTCCCATAAGGTCACGATCATGCCCGACATATCGCTGACCATGCTCATCGTCCTCTGCCTCGCGGCAGCCGCCGCGGGCTGGATCGACGCCGTGGTCGGCGGGGGCGGGCTGCTGCTCCTGCCCGCGTTGCTGCTCGGTCTGCCGCACGTCCCCGCCGCGCACATCCTCGGCACCAACAAGGCCGTCGCGATCGTCGGCACCACGGGCGCCGCCGTGACGTACGTACGCAAGGCGCCGGTGGACGTGAGGAGCGCCGTACGGATCGGGCTGATGGCGCTCGCCGGATCGATGGCGGGGGCGTTCTTCGCCGCCGGGATCAGCAGCGACGTCCTGCGTCCCGTGATCATGGTGGTGCTCCTCGGCGTCGCCGCCTTCGTGATGCTGCGACCCACTTTCGGCCAGGCGCGCGCGGGCGGGCCGGCCACCCGTGGGCGGCACATCACCGCGATCGTCCTCGTCGGCGGCGGGATCGGCTTCTACGACGGGCTGTTCGGTCCCGGCACGGGCACGTTCCTCGTCCTGGCGCTGACCGCCGTACTGCACCTCGATCTGGTCACGGCCTCGGCCACCGCCAAGATCGTCAACGTCTGCACCAACGGCGGGGCGCTCGCCATGTTCGCCTACCAGGGCACCGTCCTGTGGCAACTGGCCGCGCTGATGGCGGTGTTCAACCTGGCGGGCGGCATGTTCGGGGCGCGGATGGCGCTCAAGAAGGGCAGCGAGTTCGTCCGCGGCGTGCTGCTCGTCGTGGTCTTCTCGCTGGTCGCGAAGCTCGCCTTCGACCAGTGGACGGCCTGACGAAGCGTGAAGCGTGCGTGACGGCGTAAAGGCGTCAGGGCTGCCGCCCTTCGCCAGTCCCAGCCGGGTGACGGGCGCGTCGACGCCGATCTCGGGTATCCGCAGCCGTACGGGTGAGGAGGCCGGCATCGGTTCGGTACGGCGTGTCCCGCTTGCCAGTCAGGATCTCCGCAGGTCAAAGCCGGGAAATCGGCCGCGGGACAGGCCGGGTGAGCCGTCGTGCCGAATGGGTGAGAGAGGGGAGAAGGGCTCCGCGCCGTCGGCTCGGACCGCGGTCGGCCGCTCAGATCACATCCCACTCCACCGCTTCGAACGCCGCCGTCACCCTTCCCATCAGCTCCGCGTCCACCGTGAACTCCACGTCGTCGATCCGGTGGACGGGCGCGATGCCCTGCGAGTTCGTGATGAACGCCGACGCGTACGAGGGCAGGTCGGCCAGCGTCACCGGGCGCCGTACGGAAGGCAGCCGCGGCTCCAGCAGCGCCATGGTGATCCCCAGCAGCGAGGGGGCCTGGGGCCAGACCACGGAGGTGCCGTCCCAGAAGGCGATGTTGGTGATGGCCCCCTCCGTCACCAGCCCGCCGGGCGCGGTCAGCAGCGCCTCGTCGAAGCCCGCACGCTGGGCCGCCAGCAGATGGTGCGTCTGTCCGAAGCCGCCCAGGTGCTTGATGTGCGCGACCTCGCGGGCGTACGGCACCGACATGAGCCCGTGCGGATGGTCCGCCTTGGTCTGCGGCGGCCGTACGGTGACCATCACCCGCGTCTCCTTGTCGCCCTCCGGCCAGTGCACATACACGCGGGTCGAGGCGTCGGAGATGTCACCGAGGGCGTGCCGGACCAGTTCCCGTACGCGCTCTCCCTCCAGGCCCGCGCCGAACAACTCGCGGGTGGCGGAGTCGAGCCGGGCGAGATGGAGGTCCCGTCCGCGTACCCGGCCGCCGCGGATCTGCATCGCGGTGAAGTGCCCGTACGAGCTGAGCGCCGGGACCCGCAGCGTGGCCTCCGTGGCGGGCTCGCCGTTCACCTCGATCACTTCGAAAGATGCCATGCGCCCACGGTAGGGCCGGTCAGTCCTCGATCAGCCTGCGGGGGCCGGGGCCGTGCGACGCCAGTTCGTCGCCGGGGTTGGACAGGACGCAGCGGTCCAGCGAGAGGCAGCCGCAGCCGATGCAGTCGGCGAGATTGTCACGCAGCCGCTGGAGAGTCCGGATCCGGGTCTCCAGGTCATGGCGCCAGCACTCGGAGATCCGGGCCCAGTCCTCCTCGGTGGGCGTGCGGTCCTCCGGCAGCAGCGCCAGCACCTCGCGGATGGTGGCGAGCGGGATTCCGAGGCGCTGCGAGGTGCGGATGAAGGCGACACGCCGGAGGGTGTCACGGCTGTAGCGCCGCTGATTGCCGGCGGTGCGGCGGCTGGCGATCAGGCCCTCGCGTTCGTAGAAGCGCAGGGCGGAGGGGGCGACACCACTGCGTTCGGCCAGTTCGCCGACTGTGGCTTCCTTGGCGTTCCAGGCGAGTTGGGTCATACGGCCAAGAGTAGCTTGACCTGAACCATGGTTTAAGTATCACGCTCGTCCCCATGGACATCACGACGAACGATTCCGCGACCGAAGCGACCCCGAAATCCACGGCCTCCCAGCCACCACTCAAGCTCGCCGTCATCATGGGCAGCAACCGCGAGGGGCGGTTCGGCCCCGTCGTCACCGACTGGTTCGTCTCCCGCGCCACCGGGCGCGCCGACTTCACCGTCGAGCTGATCGACCTCGCCGACACCGACCTGCCGACCGCCCTCTCCTTCAACCCGCCCGCCCCGGTCCGCGACCAGCTCGCCAAGATCACCCACCGGCTGGCCGAGGCCGACGCCTTCGTCGTCGTCACCCCCGAGTACAACCACTCCTACCCGGCCTCCCTCAAGTCCCTGATCGACTGGCACTTCGGCGAGTGGCAGGCCAAGCCCGTCGGGTTCGTCTCCTACGGCGGGATCTCCGGCGGCCTGCGCGCCGTCGAGCATCTGCGCCAGGTCTTCGCCGAACTGCACGCCGTGGCCGTACGCGACACCGTCTCCTTCCACAACGCCGGCGCGCTCTTCGACGACGAGGGCCGCCACCGGGACCCGGACGGTGCCGACGGCGCCGCCACCGCGATGCTCGACCAGATCGCCTGGTGGGGCCTGGCCCTGCGGGACGCCAAGTCGGCGCGGCAGTACGCCGGTTGATGGTGGCCGGCCCTATCGTGGAACAGGGCACCCACGACGAACTGCTGGCGTCCGGGGGTGCGTACGCCCGTCTCCGCGCCTCACAGTTCGCGGCGGCCGCGGCCTGACCGAGGGATCCGACCGAAGGAGTGGCCCACATGACCGGCGCCGAATATCTGACCGTACTGACCACCACCGACAGCGCCGCCAAGGCGGAGGCCCTGGCACGGGGCGCGGTGGAGACGCGGCTCGCCGCGTGCGCGCAGATCTCGGCGCCGGTCACGTCCGTCTACCGCTGGCAGGGCGCGATCGAGACGACGGAGGAGTGGCAGGTGCTCCTCAAGACGACGGCCGCCTGCTACGAGGCACTTGAGGCCCATCTGACGGCGGCACACGACTACGCCACGCCGGAAATCCTGGCGATCCCGGTGGTACGGGGCAACGTGCCGTACCTCGCCTGGCTGACGTCCGAAACGACGACGCCGCGCTTGTAGCCGCTGATGCCGGTCCAGGTCCCGTCGCCGAACCGGCGGACAGACAGCCCGCGTCGGGCCGGGCACGCGCTACGGCTCCGCCCGTTCGACGCGGACCGCACACACCTTGAACTCCGGCATCCGGGACGTCGGGTCCAGCGCGGGGTTGGTCAGGTTGTTCGCACGGCCGTCGCCCGGCCAGTGGAACGGCATGAAGACCGTGTCCGTGCGGATCGTGGTCGTGATCCGTGCCGGGGCGACCGCCCGGCCGCGCCGTGAGACCACGGCGAGTCGGTCGCCCTCCGCCACCCCGAGGCGTTCCGCGAGGCGCGGGTGCAGTTCGACGAAGGGGCCCGGCGCGGCGGCGTTCAGTTCGGGCACGCGCCGGGTCTGGGCCCCCGACTGGTACTGGGAGACGACCCGCCCCGTCGTGAGCAGCACCGGATACTCCGCGTCCGTCTCCTCGGCGGCCGGCCGGTGGACCACCGGTACGAAGCGGGCCCGCCCGTCGTCGGTGGCGAACCGGTCGAGGAACAGGCGCGGTGTGCCGGGGTGGCTCTCCCCGGAGCACGGCCAGAACACCCCGTCCTCCGCCGCGATCCGCCGGTAGGTGATGCCCGAGTAGTCGGCGGGGCCGCCCGCCGACGCCTGGCGCAGTTCCTCGAAGACCTCCTCCGGATCCGCCGGAAAACCCTTCTCGTGACCGAGCAGCCCCGCCAGCCCGTGCAGCACCTGAAGGTCGCTCCGTACGCCCGCCGGCGGGGTCAGCGCCCGGCTCCGCAGCAGGACGCGTCCTTCCAGGCTCGTCGTCGTCCCCGTCTCCTCCGCCCACTGCGTCACCGGCAGCACCACGTCGGCGAGCGCCGCCGTCTCCGAGAGCACCACGTCCGCCACGGCCAGGAAGTCCAGCGACCGCAGCCTCCCCTCGATGTGCGCGGCGCGCGGCGCCGAGACGACCGGGTTGGAGCCCATCAGCAGCAGCGCCTTCACGTCACCGCCGAGCGCGTCGAGCAGTTCGTACGCGCTCCGCCCCGGCCCCGGCAGCGAGTCGGGATCCACGCCCCACACCCGCGCCACATGCTCCCGCGCGGCCGGGTCGGTCAGCTTCCGGTAGCCGGGCAACTGGTCCGCCTTCTGGCCGTGTTCGCGCCCGCCCTGGCCGTTGCCCTGACCGGTGAGACAGCCGTAGCCGGACAGCGGCCGGCCCGCCCGCCCCGTCGCGAGGCAGAAGTTGATCCACGCGCCCACGGTGTCCGTGCCCTTGGACTGCTGCTCGGGCCCGCGCGCCGTGAGCACCATGCCCGTCGGGGCGTCGCAGAACAGCCGCACCGCCTCGCGGAGTTGGGGCACCGGGACCCCCGTGACACGTTCGACGTGCTCCGGCCAGTGCGCCATCACCGCCGCCCTGGCCGCCGGCCAGCCGGTCGTACGCTCCCGTACGAACTCCTCGTCCGTCCGGCCCTGCGCCACCACCAGATGCAGCAGACCCAGCGCCAGGGCCAGATCCGTGCCGGGCCGGGGAGCCAGATGGAGGTCGGCCTGCTCGGCGGTCCTGGTCCTGCGCGGGTCGACGACGATCAACGTGCCGCCGTTCTCGCGCAGTTCGGTCAGATAGCGCAGGGCGGGCGGCATGGTCTCGGCGAGGTTCGACCCGACGAGGATGACGCACCCCGTACGCGGGATGTCCGCCAGCGGGAACGGCAGCCCCCGGTCCAGCCCGAAGGCCCTCTGATGCGCGGCGGCGGCCGACGACATGCAGAACCGCCCGTTGTAGTCGATCTGCGAGGTCCCGAGCACGACGCGGGCGAACTTGCCGAGCGCGTACGCCTTCTCGTTGGTCAGCCCGCCCCCGCCGAAGACGCCCACCGCGTCCGGCCCGTGGCCCGCCCGCGTCCGCGCGAGCCCGTCGGCCACGGCACGCAGCGCCTCGTCCCAGGTGGCGGGTTCGAGCGGGCCGCCCGCCGCCCGCCGCACGAGCGGTTCGGTGAGCCGCACCCGCGAGGACAGCACGGCCGGAGCCGTACGGCCCTTGCCGCACAGCGCGCCCCGGTTGACGGGGAAGTCGGGGCGCTCGACGACCTCGACACCCGGATCGTCCGCCGTACGCCGCAGGCTCATCCCGCACTGCAGCGCGCAGTACGGGCAGTGGGTCGGGACGGTGGCGTCGGAGCCCACGGCGTCGGAGCCCCTGGCGTCGGAGTCCATGGCGGCATCGGTCATGGCGCCAGCGTGCGTCCCGGGTGTTACGGCCCCGGCCGTACGCGGTTACGCCCCCGACACGCACACCTCCCGCGCCCTGCTCCCGCGCTGTGAGAACGCGGTCATCCGGCCGGCGGCCCGGCCAGCGCCTCGCGCACGCTCGTCTCGATCGGGCCGAGGAAGTGCGGATCGGGCCGGGTCACCGCGTCGAGCGCCGCCTTACCCGCCGCCGCCAACTCCCGGACCCCGCCGTAGTACCAGGTCGCGTCGCGCCGCTCGGCGACCCCGACGCCGTACGAGTCGACGCCCGCCGCCCGGCAGAGCGCCACCGCGCGCCGTACGTGGAAGCCCTGCGTCACCAGCACCGCCCGCTCCACCCCGAAGATCTTCTTCGCCCGCACGCAGCTGTCCCACGTGTCGAAGCCCGCGTAATCGCTGACGATGCGGCCGTCCGGCACCCCGCGCGCCGTCAGATAGGTCCGCATGGCGTCCGGCTCGTCGTACTCCTCCCGGCTGTTGTCCCCGGTGACCAGGACGACCTTCACCTTCCCGTCCTCGTACAACTCGGCGGCGGCGTCGAGGCGGTGCGCCAGATACGGCGTCGGCACCCCGTCACGCAGACCCGCCCCGAAGACGACCGCGACGTCCCGCGCGGGCACGTCGGCGACCGTACGGACATGGGCGTCGGCGGTCGTGTGCAGCCACGTCGCGGGCATCAGCGCCAGCGCGCACCCGAGCATGACGGCCTGCACCCCGCGCCGCCGCCCCCGCCGCGTCCGCGGCAGCCGCACCTTCCGCAGAAGCCGCACCTTCCGAAGCAGCCGTGCCATCGTCGGCATGACCATGAGCCCCCACCATCCGTTCAGGCACCCGTACGTACTCCGTACCCGGTACTCCCCACCCCGTACGACGTCCGGCGCCGCCAAAGAGTTCGCGGCGCCCCGCTCCCGCCTGTGAGCACCCCGAAAACCACCGCGACACACGCCGCAACCGCCCGGCAACGTCCACCCCACAGGATCGGCCCATGGACAAGCCGCCGACCCTCGCGCCCACCCTCGTCGTCGTCGCCCACGGCAGCCGTGACCCCCGTGCCCTGCGCACCGTCCGGGCCCTGCTGCGACGGGTCACGGAGCAGCGGCCCGGCATCACCGTCCGGCTCGGGCACATCGAGATCGAGCGTCCGTCCCTCTCCGACACGCTCGCCTCCTTGGGAGGCGGCCGGGCCGTGCTCGTACCGCTGCTGCTCGGACCCGGACACCACGTCAGGTACGACCTGCCGCGTGCCGCCGCTGCCGCGCCCCGTCTGCGCACCACGATCGCCGCGCCGCTCGGCCCGCATCCGCTGCTGGTCGAGACGGTGTACGCGCGCCTCGTGGAGGCCGGCTGGCGCGACGAGCCGCACCGCGTGAACGACACCGGTGTCGTCCTCGCCGCCGCCGGATCGCGCGACCCCCGGTCGGCCGCCGCGACCCGCCGTACGGCCGCGCTGCTGAGCGCGCGGCTCGGCGGAGTGCCCGTCGTGCCCGCGTACGCGTCGGCCGCCGCGCCCACCGTCCCCGACGCCGTACGGGACCTGGCCGCGCGCGGGCGGAGCCGTATCGCGCTGGCGTCGTACTTCACCGCGCCCGGCCACTTCGCCACCGTCACCGCCGCCCACGCGCCCTGGATCGCATCCGCCCCGCTCGGCGACCACCCGGACCTGGCCCGCCTTCTCCTGCTCCGCTACGACCAGACGCGCGCGTACCTGCCCGCGGACCCGGTTACCTTCGATGCATGGAAGGCATCACCGCACCTCACGACGACAGCGCCTACGACGAGGCGGACACCGCACGCTTCTCGGCCGAGCCCGACAAGCGCCCCGGCCGCACCGCCTTCCAGCGCGACCGCGCACGCGTCCTGCACTCTTCCGCCCTGCGCCGTCTCGCCGGCAAGACCCAGGTAGTCACACCCGGTTCGCAGAGCCGGGAGTGGGACGCCAGCCCGCGCACCCGGCTGACCCACTCACTGGAGTGCGCCCAGGTCGGCCGGGAACTCGGCGCCGCGCTCGGGTGCGACCCGGACCTCGTGGAGACGGCGTGTCTCTCGCACGACATGGGCCATCCGCCGTTCGGCCACAACGGCGAACAGGTGCTGAACGACTTCGCCAAGGACTGCGGCGGCTTCGAGGGCAACGCCCAGTCGCTGCGGCTGCTCACCCGTATCGAGCCGAAGCGTTTCGTCCGCGCCGACTCGGTGTCCTCGGCAGCCGAGGCGGAGGCCGGGGCGGCGGGGTCCGGTGCCCGCCTCGTCAGCGTCGGCCTCAACCTCACCCGCGCGGTCCTCGACGCCGCGACGAAGTACCCCTGGCCGCAGGGCGCCCACCCCACCGACCCCGGTTCTGTGAAGTTCGGTGTGTACGAGGACGACCTGCCGGTCTTCGAATGGGCCAGACGCGGCGCCCCGCCGAACCGCACCTGCTTCGAGGCCCAGGTCATGGACTGGGCCGACGACGTCGCGTACTCCGTGCACGACTTCGAGGACGGCCTGCACGCCGGCCACATCGACCCCAAGGCGCTGCTCTCCGGGCCCGAACGGGACGAGATCTGGACGGCCGCCATCGGCCGCTATGTACCGCACGACACCGACCCCCAGGCGCTCGCCGCCGCGCTCGACCGCCTCATGGCCGAGGAGTGGTGGCCGCACGGCTACGACGGGACGGCCGTCGCCCAGGCCCGGCTCAAGGACGCCACCAGCCAGCTCATCGGCCGGTTCTGCCTCGCCGCCGAGGGCGCGACGCGGGTGGAGTACGGCTCCGGGCCGCTCACCCGGTACGGCGCCTCGCTGGTCGTCCCGCGCGAGGCGCGCGACGAGTGCGCCGTACTGAAAGCCGTCGCGCACCGCTATGTGATGCAGCGTGCCGACCAGGAATCGCTCCGCGCGGACCAGCGCGTCGTCCTCGCCGAACTCGCCCGGACGCTGACGGCCCGCGCCCCCGAAGGGCTGGATCCGCAGTTCCGCGCGCTGTTCGAGACGGCGTCCGACGACCGCGCCCGCAAGCGCGTCATCGTCGACCAGATCGCCTCTCTTACGGATGCGGCGGCACGCTCTCTCCACACGGCGCTCACAGGACGTACCTGACCACCGGCGTACGCCTGTCGCACCCGGCAACCGCCACCGGTCATATTCAGCCAACGGCCGAAGCGGGCCGAGCCGCCCCGCCTCTGGCGTGACGCGTGTAGCAAGGTAGCCACATCAAGCCGGAACCATGCCCGCGGAGCGCCCCCTCTTTCGCCATCACGCTCCGTGCGGGACGCTCACAGATGGCGGCAGCGTAAAGAGGAGGCATCAAGTGGTCGACGCACATCGGACATTCGTCATCGTCGGTGCAGGGCTGGCCGCGGCGAAGGCCGCGGAAACTCTCCGCTCCGAGGGATTCACCGGCCGAGTGATCGTCATCGGGGACGAGGGAGACCACCCCTACGAACGCCCCCCGCTGTCCAAGGGCTTCCTGACCGGCAAGGAGGAGCGCGACAGCGTCTTCGTCCACGAACCCGCCTGGTACGCCCAGCACCACGTGGAGCTGCACCTCGGCCAGACGGTCACCGAGGTCGACCGCGAATCCCGCTGCGTCCACCTCGGCGACGGCACCTCCGTGCGCTACGACAAGCTGCTCCTGACCACCGGCTCCGAACCCCGCCGCCTCGACATCCCCGGCACCGACCTCGCGGGCGTCCACCATCTGCGCAGGCTCGCCCACGCCGACCGGCTGCGCCACGTCCTGACCGCCCTCGGCCGCGACAACGGCCATCTGGTCATCGCCGGCGGCGGCTGGATCGGCCTGGAGGTCGCCGCCGCCGCCCGCGGGTACGGCGCCGAGGTCACCGTCGTCGAGCCGCACCCGACGCCGCTGCACCAGATCATCGGCCCGGAGCTGGGACAGCTCTTCACCGAACTGCACGTCGAGCACGGCGTACGGTTCCACTTCGGCGCCCGGCTCACCGAGATCGTCGGCCAGGACGGCATGGTCCTCTCCGTCCGTACGGACGACGGCGAGGAGCACATGGCGCACGACGTGCTCGCCGCGATCGGCGCCGCGCCCCGTACCGGCCTCGCCGAGGCGGCGGGACTCGACCTCGTGGGCCGCGAGCAGGGGGACGGCATCGCCGTCGACCTGGGCCTGCGCACCTCCGACCCGGACATCTACGCGGCGGGCGACGTGGCCTCCGTCCCGTTCTCGCTGCCCGGCACCGAACTGCCCACCGGCCGGCTGCGCGTCGAGCACTGGGCCAACGCGCTCAACGGCGGCCCGGCCGCCGCCCGCTCGATGCTCGGCCGGGACGTGACGTACGACCGGCTGCCGTACTTCTTCTCCGACCAGTACGACCTGGGCCTGGAGTACTCGGGCTGGGCGCCGCCCGGCAGTTACGACCAGGTGGTGGTGCGCGGCGACGCCGGAAAGCGGGAGTTCATCGCCTTCTGGCTCAAGGACCGCCGGGTGCTGGCCGGGATGAACGTCAACGTGTGGGACGTCACCGGCGACATCCAGGGGCTCATCCACTCCGGTGCCCAGCAGGACCTCGACGCCCTCGCCGACCCGACGGTGCCGCTGGAAGGCTTCACCGGCTGAGGGAGCGGCGGACCGGGCGCGGTCGGCCCGGCGCGACGGACCGGGCGTAACGGACTGTCGGTGCGCCCCCGTAGAATTCTCGCGTGGCAGGCAGGATCAACGATGACGACGTGAAGGTGGTTCGGGACGCGGTCCCGATCGACACCGTCGTGTCCGAGTATCTGCAACTGCGCCCCGCCGGCGGCGGGAACATGAAGGGGCTCTGCCCCTTCCACGACGAGAAGTCCCCGTCCTTCCAGGTCAGTCCGAGCAAGGGTCTCTTCCACTGCTTCGGCTGCCAGGAGGGCGGGGACACCATCGCCTTCGTGATGAAGATCGACCATCTCTCCTTCTCCGAGACGGTCGAGCGCCTCGCCGCCAAGGCGGGCATCACGCTGCGGTACGAGGAGGGCGGGTACAACCCCACCCACCAGCGGGGCGAGCGGATCCGCCTGGTGGAGGCGCACAAGGCGGCGGCCGATTTCTATGTGGAGCAGCTGGCCGGCGAAGAGGCCGAGATCGGCCGGAAGTTCCTCGCCGAGCGAGGCTTCGACCAGTCGGCGGCCGAGCATTTCGGGGTCGGTTACAGCCCGGCGGGCTGGGACCATCTGACCCGGTTCCTGCGCGGAAAGGGCTTCAGCGACAAGGAACTGCTGCTCGCAGGGCTCTCCCAGGACGGCCGCCGGGGTCCGATCGACCGCTTCCGGGGCCGGCTGATGTGGCCGATCCGGGACATCTCGGGCGAGGTCGTCGGTTTCGGCGCGCGCAAACTGCGCGACGACGACAACGGACCGAAGTATCTGAACACCCCCGAGACCGCGATCTACAAGAAGTCCCAGGTGCTTTACGGGGTGGACCTGGCCAAGAAGGACATCGCCAAGGCCAGCCGCGCGGTGGTGGTCGAGGGGTACACGGACGTGATGGCCTGCCATCTGGCGGGGATCACCACCGCCATCGCCACCTGCGGCACGGCCTTCGGCACCGACCACATCAAGATCCTGCGCCGGCTGCTGATGGACAACGGCAGCGCACGGGTGATCTTCACCTTCGACGGTGACGCGGCGGGCCAGAAGGCCGCGCTGCGCGCTTTCGAGGACGACCAGAAGTTCGCCGCCGAGACGTACATCGCGATCGCGCCGGACGGCATGGACCCGTGCGAACTGCGGCTCAGCAAGGGCGACGCGGCGGTGCAGGACCTGGTCGAACCGCGCACGCCGCTGTTCGAGTTCGCGATCCGCCAGATCGTGTCCCGGTACGACCTGGAGACCCCGGCGGGCCGCGCGTCCGCGCTGGACGAGGCGGGCCCCATCGTGGCCCGGATCAAGAACGGCGCGTCGCAGCACGAGGTCGCCGTCCAGCTCGCCGGCATCCTCGGCATCCTCGACACCCAGTTCGTCGTCAAGCGCGTGGCGCAGATGGCCCGTTGGGCGCGCGACCGGGGCGGACGGGGTCCGGCGTCCGACCGCGGCGGTCAGTCGGGACGCCCGCCGGCGTCGTACGGCTCCGGGCAGTCGCAGCCCCCGGCCCTCTCCGGCCCCGCGCTCAACCTCCGCAGCCCCGCCCACCGCACCGAGCGCGAGCTGCTGAAGCTCGCCCTCCAGCGGCCGGAGCTGGTCTCCCCGGCCTTCGACGCGTACGGCGTGGACGAGTTCACCGCCCCGCCGTATGCGGCGGTCCGCCGGGCCGTCGAGGACGCGGGCGGCGCCGAGCAGGGCATGGCGTCCGCGCCGGAGTATCTGGCGGGGGTCCGCGAGGCCGCGCCGAACGACGCGGTGCGCGCCCTGGTCACGGAGCTGGCGGTGGAGGTGTTCCACGGCAAGACGATCGACGAGGTGTACGCGGGGGAGCAGCTGGTGCGCGTCCGGCTGCGCGCCGTCGACATCCGTATCCACGACGTGACGGGCACGCTGGCCCGCCTCGGCACCGGAGCGGACCACGAGCGGCACCAGGCGGTGCAGAACGAGCTGTGGGTGCTCCAGCAGTACCGCCAGTCCCTGCGCAACAACGGCGCGGCGGCCCTCTAGTGCCCCTCCCGCCCGTCCCACCGGCCCCAACTCCGGCCGTTTCAAACATCCTTCGGTAACTGCCCGGTTACGCACGGGACTCAGAAAGTCCCCGCACACCTCTCGTGGCGGCCGTGTGCGGTGCGCCACACTGGACAGCGGTGCCTGAGTTCTCGGAGCGCGGCCGGTCCACCCGTCGTGGGCCTCCCACCCCCGCGGATCCGCTCATCGTGTACGGGACTGACGGCGGCACGGCCGCCCACGTCCCGCTGCCGCACGCCCCCGATCCGGCAGCGATCACCCTGGAGGCCGCCCCCGTGCAGACCCAGACCCAGACCCTGACCGAGGCCGATCTGGCGCCGGCG
The DNA here is from genome assembly GCF_044458565.1 of Streptomyces sp. NPDC050433. Lineage (NCBI taxonomy): Bacteria > Bacillati > Actinomycetota > Actinomycetes > Kitasatosporales > Streptomycetaceae > Streptomyces > Streptomyces sp. NPDC050433. The sequence continues at coordinate 59,015 of NZ_JBITIB010000016.1, forward strand.
GTACCACCGCAGAGCCGCGCCGCGCACCACCCGGAGGCGACCACCGGGCCGACCTCCGGAGTGACGCCCGAGGCCGCCCCGGAGACCGTCACCGAGGACCCGGTGGACATCCCCGAGATCCCCGAACGCGTCGGCCCGCGCGGCAAGGCGGACGGCGGCGGGCCGTCGTCCGACCTCTTCCGGCAGTATCTGCGGGAGATCGGGCGGATCCAACTGCTCACCGCCGTCGAGGAGGTGGACCTCGCGCGCCGCGTCGAGGCCGGACTCTTCGCCGAGGCGAAGCTCAGCTCCACCCCCGACCTGGACTCCCAGCTCGCCGTCGACCTCGACCGGCTCGTCGTGCTCGGCCGGATGGCCAAGCGGCGGCTGATCGAGGCGAATCTGCGGCTCGTCGTCTCCGTCGCCAAGCGCTACGTCGGCCGCGGACTGACGATGCTCGACCTCGTCCAGGAGGGCAACCTCGGCCTGATCCGGGCCGTGGAGAAGTTCGACTACGCGCGCGGCTACAAATTCTCCACGTACGCGACCTGGTGGATCCGCCAGGCGATGTCCCGCGCGCTCGCCGACCAGGCCCGGACGATCCGTGTCCCCGTCCATGTGGTCGAGCTGATCAACCGCGTCGTCCGCGTACAGCGCCGGATGCTCCAGGAGCGAGGCTACGAACCGACTCACGAAGAGGTCGCCGGCCAGCTGGAGTTGACCGCCGAACGGGTCGGCGAGGTGCTGCGGCTCGCCCTGGAACCCGTCTCCCTGCACGCGCCGGTGGGGGAGGAGGACGATGTCGCCTTCGGTGACCTGATCGAGGACGGCGACGCCGCCTCACCCGTGGAGTCGGCCGCGTTCCTGCTGCTTCGCGAGCATCTGGAGGCGGTTCTTTCCACGCTCGGCGAACGCGAACGCAAGGTGGTCCAGCTCCGCTACGGCCTGGCGGACGGCCGCCCGCGCACGCTGGAGGAGATAGGGCGGATCTTCGGTGTGACGCGCGAGCGCATCCGGCAGATCGAGTCCAAGACCCTGAACAAACTGCGCGACCACGCCTTCGCGGACCAACTGCGCGGCTATCTCGACTGAGCCGCCCCCCGCCCCCCGGCGCCGGACGCCCCGCACAGGCGACCGTCCGGCACTGGGGGAGACACCCCCCAGTCCCCTAGGCCGTGTCTGACAAATCCCGCCTGGCGCGCGACGCCCGGCACGCACGCTCGCCGCGTTGTCGGAGTCTCCCGAGTACGCCCAGTACGAGGGAGATCCTCCGCCTTGCGATCGCACGCACCGGACGCCGCGCGCCCCGCCCCAAGGGCGGACGGCGCTATTTGTCAGACACGGCCTAGTCCATCTCCACGACCGCCTGCGCGAACTGCGCCGCGTACAGCCGCGCGTACGCGCCCTTCGCCGCCAGCAGCCCCTCGTGCGTGCCCTGTTCGACGATCGCGCCGTTCTCCATCACCAGGATCACGTCCGCGTCCCTGATCGTGGACAGCCGGTGCGCGATCACGAAGCTCGTCCGCCCGTGCGCCAGTTGGGCCATCGCCTTCTGGATCAGCACCTCGGTACGGGTGTCGACCGAGCTGGTCGCCTCGTCCAGCACCAGGATCACCGGGTCCGAGAGGAACGCCCGCGCGATCGTGATGAGCTGCTTCTCGCCAGCGCTGACACCCGACCCCTCGTCGTCGATCACGGTCTCGTACCCGTCGGGCAGCGTGCGGATGAAACGGTCCGCGTGGGCTGCCCGTGCCGCCTCCTCGATCTCCTCCTGGGTGACCTCGCGCGCGGCGCCGTACGCGATGTTCTCCGCGATCGTGCCACCGAACAGCCAGGTGTCCTGAAGGACCATGCCTATTCGGGAGCGCAGGTCCGCGCGCGACATCGTGGCGATGTCGATGTCGTCCAGACTGATCCGGCCGGCCGTCACCTCGTAGAACCGCATCAGCAGATTGACCAGCGTCGTCTTGCCGGCACCCGTCGGACCGACGATCGCGACCGTCTGACCGGGCTCGACCGACAGGGACAGGTCGTCGATGAGCGGCTTGTCCGGCTCGTAGCGGAAGGCGACGCTGTCCAGCGCCACCCGTCCCCGCAACTCGTGCGGGCGCTCGGCCGACGGCGCGTCCTTCTCCTGCTCGTCCGCGTCCAGCAGCTCGAAGATCCGCTCGGCGGACGCGACCCCGGACTGGACGAGGTTGGCCATCGACGCGACCTGTGTCAGCGGCATCGAGAACTGCCGCGAGTACTGGATGAACGCCTGCACATCACCGATGGACAGCGTGCCCGACGCGACGCGCAGCCCCCCGACGACCGCCACCAGCACATAGTTGAGGTTGGAGATGAAGAACATCAGCGGCTGCATGACCCCGCTGTTGAACTGTGCCTTGAAGCCCGCCTCGTACAGCGCGTCGTTCTGTTCCTTGAACGCCTGCGCGGACTCGTCCTGCCGCCCGAAGACCTTCACCAGGGCATGCCCCGTGTACATCTCCTCGATGTGCGCGTTCAGCGTGCCCGTGGACTTCCACTGCTGCACGAAGTGCGGCTGCGAGCGCTTGCCGACCTTCGCCGCCACCAGCACCGACAGCGGCACCGTCACCAGCGCGACCAGCGCCAGCAGCGGCGAGATCCACAGCATCATCCCCAGGACTCCGACGATCGTCAGCAGGGAGTTGATGAGCTGCCCCATCGTCTGCTGGAGCGTCTGCGAGATGTTGTCGACGTCGTTCGTCGCCCGGCTCAGCACCTCGCCGCGCTGCTGCCGGTCGAAGTACGACAGCGGCAGCCGCGACAGCTTGGCCTGTACGTCCTCACGCATCCGGTAGATGGTGAGGTTGATGACCCGGATCGACAGTCGCGTCGAGACCAGCATCAGCAGCCCCGCCGCGACATACACCGCCAGTGCCAGCAGCAGGACCCGGCCCACCGCGTCGAAGTCGATGCCCTGCCCCGGCGTGAAGTCCACCCCGGAGAGCAGATCGGCGAGCCCGCTGTTCCCCTCCTCCCGCAGCCGCGAGACGGTGTCCTCCTTGCTGACACCCCCCGGCGTCTGACGGCCGACGACTCCCGCGAAGATCAGGTCGGTCGCCGAGCCCAGAATCTTCGGGCCGACCACCGAGGCGGCCACGCTCAGCACACCCGCCGCGACCATCCACCACAGGGTGACCTTCTCGCGCGCCAGCTGCCGCAGCAGCCGCTTGCTCGACCCCTTGAAATCCATCGACCGCTGCGAAGGAGCACCCGCGCCGGCCGCCATCATGCGCCCACCAGGACCGCTCATCAGGCCGCCTCCGCCTCGGTCAGCTGGGAGAGCACGATCTCCCGGTACGTCTCGTTCTCGGCCATCAGCTCGTGATGCCGTCCCTCACCGACCACCCGGCCCTCGTCCATGACGATGATCCGGTCGGCGTCGCGGATGGTCGCCACCCGCTGGGCGACGATCACCACCGTCGCCTCGGCGGTCTCCCGCGCCAGAGCCGCGCGCAGTGCCGCGTCCGTCGCGTAGTCCAGCGCGGAGAACGAGTCGTCGAACAGATAGATCTCCGGCCGCCGCACCAGCGTGCGCGCGATCGCCAGGCGCTGTCGCTGTCCGCCGGAGACGTTCGTGCCGCCCTGCGCGACGGGCGCGTTCAGCCCGCCCTCCAGGTCGGTGACGAACTCCTTGGCCTGCGCGACCTCCAGCGCGTGCCACAGCTCCTCGTCGGTCGCGTCCGGATTGCCGTACCGCAGATTCGTCGCCACCGTCCCCGAGAAGAGATACGGCTTCTGCGGCACCAGACCGACCGTCCTTGCCAGCAGCGCCGGATCCAGCCCCCGGACGTCCTCGCCGTCCACCAGCACCTCGCCGGCCGTCGCGTCGACCAGCCGGGGCACGAGCCCCAGCAGGGTCGACTTGCCGCTGCCGGTCGAGCCGATGACGGCGGTCGTCTCGCCCGGTCGCGCGATCAGTGACACCTCCCGCAGCACCGGCTCCTCGGCCCCCGGATAGCGGAACTCCGCGCCCCGTACCTCCAGATGACCGTGCCGGCGCAGCGTCCGCACCGGATCCTTCGGCGGCACGACGCTCGACCTGGTGTCCAGCACCTCCTCGATGCGCTCGGCACACACCTCGGCACGCGGCACCATCATGAACATGAAGGTGGCCATCATCACGGCCATCACGATCTGCATCAGATACGCCAGGAACGCGGTCAGCGCGCCGATCTGCATCCCGCCACTGTCGATGCGGTGCGCCCCGAACCAGACGACGGCGACGGACGACACGTTCACGACCGTCATCACGACCGGGAACATCAGCGCCATCAGCCGCCCGGTCGCCAACTGCATCTCGGTGAGATCGGTGTTGGCGCCCTTGAACCGCTCCTTCTCGTACTCGTCGCGTACGAACGCCCGGATCACGCGGTTGCCCGTGATCTGCTCGCGCAGCACCCGGTTCACCGTGTCGAGCCGCTCCTGCATGGCGCGGAAGAGCGGACGCATCCGCTTCACGATCAGGCTCACGGAGATACCGAGAACCGGTACGACGGCGAGCAGCACCGCCGACAGCGGCACATCCTGGCCCAGCGCCATGACGATGCCGCCGACGCACATGATCGGGGCGGACACCATGAGCGTGAACGACATCAGCACCAGCATCTGCACCTGCTGGACGTCGTTCGTCGTACGCGTGATCAGCGACGGCGCCCCGAACTGGCCGACCTCGCGGGCGGAGAAGCTCTGCACCCGGTCGAAGATCGCGGCCCGCACGTCACGGCCGAGGGCCGAGGCGGTCCGCGCACCGTAGTAGACCGCGCCTATCTGCCCGAGGACCTGGGCGACGCTGACGGCGATCATGAGGCCGCCGTACTCGATGATGTAGCCCGTGTCCCCCGTCACGACACCGTTGTCGATGATGTCCGCGTTGAGGGTGGGCAGATAGAGGCTGGCGCAGGTCTGCAGCAGCTGAAGCGCCACCAGGAGGCCGATGGCTCTCTTGTAGGGGACCAGATGAGTTCTCAGTAGTCGTAGCAGCACGTGCTGTCTCTCGGGCTCGGCAAGATCGGGGGTCGGACCCCATCCTGCGCCACTCCAGCCGCTGGAACCCAAGGGTTTTCCACAAAGGACCGGTCAAGAACGATCGTCACACCGGAGGCCCCCGCTCCGCCCCTACGCCCCCGAGAAGGCGCCCGGATGGATCTGCTCACGGGCGGCCGTGTACTGCTGGCGCACCGCGGCCCCCACCGCCGCCTCCTCGCCCGGCTCGAAGACCTGCACCGCCGCGCCCCGCCAGTCGGGCGGGCTGTGCGGGGACAGCGTGTTCTTCGAGACACCCAGCGCCCAGGCGGCCTGCCGGGCCGCGCCCAGCGCCGCGTACTCGGCCGGCTCGGGCACGACGACCTGCGCCCCGAAGATCCCCGGCGCCGACGCCTGCACGGCGGGCAGCCCCGCCGCCGCCCCCAGCAGGAACACCCGCCGCACCTCGACCCCGCGCCCGCGCACCACGTCCATCGCGTCGGCCAGCGAGCAGAGCATCCCCTCGAACGCCGCCCGCGCCAGATGCTCCGGCTTCATCGACTCACGCCGCAGTCCGGTCAACGTGCCCGCCGTGTGCGGAAGTTGAGGCGTCTTCTCACCCTCCAGATAGGGCAGGAACACCAGACCCGACGCCCCCGGCGTGGACTTCAGCGCCAGCGCCGACAACTCGTCCAGGTCCTCGGTCCCCAGCAGCTCCGCCGTGCCGCGCAGGGCCCGTACGGCATTGAGCGTGTGGACGACCGGCAGATGCATCCCCGTGGCGTCGGCGAACGACGTGATCATCCCGGAGGGGTCCGCCAGCGCCTCGTGGTGCACGGTCATCACCGACCCGGAGGCCCCCAGCGACACCACCGCGTCACCGATCCCGACACCGAGCCCGAAGGCGGCGGCCATGGTCTCGCCCGTACCCGCGGATATCAGCAGACCCTCCGGGGTCGTCCCCGCGGCCTCGGCCGGACCCAGCACCTCCGGCAGCGCCGCCTGGTGCCCCAGCGCCAGCTCCATCAGATCCGGCCGGTACGCACCGGTGCGGGCCGACCAGAACCCGGAACCGGACGCCGCGCCCCGGTCCGTCGTCCGCCGCGCGGGCCGGCCGAGCAACTGCCACACCAGCCAGTCGTGCGGCTGGAGGATCATCGCCGTACGCTGCGCCGCGTCCGGCTCGTGCCGCGCCAGCCAGCGCAGCTTCGCCACCGGCTGACCGGCCTGCGGCACCGACCCGACGGCCTCGGCCCAGGCCTGCCGCCCCCCGAGAGCTTCGATCAGGTCGGCCGCGGCGACCTGCGCGCGCTTGTCGTTGCCGAGCAGCGCGGGGCGTACGAGACTGCCTGACCGGTCCAGCGGCACGAGCCCGTGCTGCTGCGCGGAGACGCCGATGGCCTCCACACCCTCCAACAGCCCGCCGTCCGCGGCCTCACCGAGCGACAGCAGCCAGGCCTGCGGATCGACCTCGGTGGCCTTGGTCTCGACGGGATGGGCCGCGTATCCCTGCCGCAGCACGGCACCCGTGTCCGCGTCACACACGACGATGCGCGTGGAACCCGACGAACTGTCCAACCCGGCGACTATTCCCATGCCACCCGATTCTGCCGCACGCGCGAAGCGACGGAGGCGTCCGGGACCGAGGTCAGGTGTTCGTGGTGCCCCAGTCGTCCTCACCGTTGTGCCGCGAGCGCAGCGACCGGACCCGGTCGGCGACGGACCCCGGAACCTTGTCCCCGACCTTGTCGCTCACCGAGTGGTACGCCTTGCCCGCGTACTCACGGCCGGACATCGCCGCGGTCTCGGCGGCGTTGCGCACAGCGGGGTTCTGCGAGATCCGGCTGGCGGACTGCTTGAGCTGCTCGTAGCGCTCCCGCCCGGCCCTCGTTCCGAGTACATAACCGACAGCCAGTCCCGCGATGAACGTGAGGCGCCGCATGGCCTGCCACCCTTCGTTAGTTCGTTGGCATCGGACCTTGAGCCGTGACGTCCGCCTACCCTCAGGGCCCGAGATAACCCAGTGTGACCCGGCGGGATACCGATTGGCGGAGCACCCCCCTGCTTGCGCTAATGTATGTGTCGCAGCGGACGGCCGCCGCCCGGCAGAGCCAGGGTGGGTACGTTCGGTGCATACGCAGCAGTCCCCTGTAGCTCAATTGGCAGAGCAGCCGGCTGTTAACCGGCAGGTTACTGGTTCGAGTCCAGTCGGGGGAGCGCGATCTCCTGTAGCTCAATTGGCAGAGCATTCGGCTGTTAACCGGAGGGTTGCTGGTTCGAGTCCAGCCGGGAGAGCAAGCACGGAAGAGGACCCCTCGGGGTCCTCTTTCTTGTGTCCTCTTATACCCGCATCGTGCTCGAACGGTCGCGCGGGGACCGTCATCCGGGTGATCTTCGGGCTTCCTGGAACCGGCCGGCGCGCTGTGAAGTCCTCATGGTCAGGCGTTGCCGACCATCCGAGGCAGGAGATCGTATGAGCGGCTATGCTGCGGCAGACGGCGCGCACAAATGTGCGCGACGCGCCGTTCAGGGGCGGTAGCTCAGCCGGTTAGAGCAGCGGACTCATAATCCGTCGGCCGTGGGTTCGAGTCCCACCCGCCCCACCAGGCGTGGGCACAGCAGGATCGTTTCTACCTGCCACAACGTCAAAAGGGTGGCCGCCACGCCGACGTGGCGGCCACCCTTCATCCGCTCGGACCAAGATCCAGGGGACACGCAGGGGACGCGGGAACGAATCCAGGCCGCCATCAAGAAGTGGGTGCTGGCCCACCCCTGCTTCCACCTGCACTTCACGCCGACCGGATCGTCGTGGCTGAACCTCGTCGAGCGATGGTTCGCCGAACTGACCAACAGACAGATACGACGAGGCGTCCACAAGACCGTCCACGCGCTCGAGAAGGACATCCGCACCTGGATCGCCGCCTGGAACACCGATCCCAAGCCCTGTATCCGGACGAAGACCACGGACGAGATCCTCGAACGCCTCGCCAGCTATCTGAACAGAATTCCTGACTCAGAAGACTAGCGCCGGTTTCCGATCATCCGATCCGGTCCGTCATGAGCAGTTCGGCGATCCGGCGCGCTTGGGGGGTGCGCAGTCGCACCTCGACCTGGCCGGATTTCGCCGGGTTGGTCCTCCCGGCGTCGTAGGCGAAGCTGACGCGGTCCGGGGTCTCGGCCTTGACCTCGATCGAGGCCAGCAGTTGATGATTCAGGGGTACATCGACGTGCTTGAAGCGCCCCGCCCAGACCACCACCCGCCGAGGGGTCACCACGACCGCCCCCACGACGGACTTCTTTTCATAAGAGGCCCACTCACCAGGTGCCCGGTAGCGGCGGTAGGTCACCGAGCCGGTCAGCCCCTCCTCCAGCAGCACAGGCTGCTCCGCGACCAGCGCCGCTCGCAGTTCGTCCGGCAGCTTCCCTGAGCCGAGCAACACACGCAGCAGAGGATTCATTCGAGTCTTCCTCTCAGGTGCCAGTCATCGTGAGCATGGTGCCCTCTTCGCCGGATCGCGGGGAAGCGGTCAGGCGGGCTTCAGCACGAGTACGTGGAGATTACGGCACGCTCTCCGCGGCACGGTGATCACTGGCGTACAGCCGCACGATCTGGCGTCGATGTCCCGCGGTCGGCGCGCGAACAGGTCGTGGACCCGCCATAATCCGTCGGCCGTGGGTTCGAGTCCCACCCGCCCCACCGCGCGGCGCAGGTGACGAATCGCTGGAGCCGCGTTCTCTGCTCGCCCGCCTGGCGCCAGCTCACCGCCGCCCGTCCTTGGCGGCGCTCCCGCACGGCTTGACCGTGCCGCGACGGCCGGCTGAACGTCCGTGCTCGCCGTCGGATGTCATCAAGGGCTGCAACCATGCCTTTAAGGTGGATGTATCAACTATATTGAGGCTGTCGAGAGTCACATGAGACAGGTGTGCAGCCCGAGGGGAGAAGTCCGGCGATGCGGAATCTGACCGTGGCCCAGCAGATGGTGGACATCCTGCGCCAGGCGGGCGTGGAGCGGATCTACGGCGTGGTGGGTGACAGCCTGAACTCGGTGGTCGACGCGGTGCGCCGTACCGACGGCATCGAGTGGGTGCATGTACGGAACGAGGAGGCCGCCGCCTTCGCTGCGGCAGCGGAGGCACAACTCACCGGCAAGCTCGCGGTGTGTGCTGGAAGTTGTGGTCCCGGAAACACGCATCTGATCCAGGGACTGTACGACGCGCACCGCTCTGGTGCGCCCGTGCTGGCACTCGCCTCGCACATCCCGTCCCACCAGATCGGCACCGGCTTCTTCCAGGAGACCCACCCGGAAAGGCTGTTCACAGAGTGCAGCGACTACTGCGAGATGATCAGTACCTCCGGGCAGATGCCCCGGGTTCTGCGGATCGCCATGCAGCGGGCTCTTGGCAACAGCGCGGTGTCGGTCCTGGTGATACCGGGTGATGTCGCGCACGACGAGGCGACTCTTCCGACGGGAAGCAGCGACCTGGTTACCGAGCGCGGCCGGGTCGTCGCGCCGGACACACAGGTTCGGGGGCTGGCCGAGAAGCTGAACGCGGCACGGAAGGTGATGCTGTTCTGCGGTGCGGGAGTGCGGGACGCGCACGCCGAGGTCATGGCGCTCGCCGAGAAGGCTGCCGCCCCCACCGGGCACACCCTGCGGGGCAAGGAGTGGATCCAGTTCGACAACCCCTACGACGTGGGCATGAGCGGTCTGCTGGGCTACGGCGCCTGCTTCGACGCAATGCACGAGGCCGACCTGGTCGTCCTGCTCGGCACCGACTTCCCGTACAACGACTTCCTGCCGCAGGCGCGGACCGTGCAGATCGACCACGATGCCGGCCGCCTCGGCCGTCGCACGCTTCTGGAACTCGGGGTCCACGGCGACGTCCGGGAGACGCTGCGGGCTGTGCTGCCGTTGGTCGAGGCGAAGCGGGACCGTACCTATCTGGACCGGATGCTGCACAAGCATGCCAAGTCGCTGGAGACGGTGATCTCCGCCTACACCCGCGACGTCGAGCGGCACACCCCGATCCACCCTGAGTACGCGGCCTCCGTTCTGGACGAACTCGCGGCCGACGACGCTGTGTTCACCGTGGACACTGGCATGTCCAACGTCTGGGCGGCGCGTTATCTGACCCCCAACGGGCGGCGCCGGGTGATTGGTTCGTTCCTGCACGGCACGATGGCCAACGCGCTGCCGCATGCCATCGGCGCGCAGTTCGCTTACTCCGGCCGCCAGGTGATATCGATGTCGGGTGACGGTGGACTGGGCATGCTGATGGGCGAGTTGCTCACCGTGAAGCTGCACGATCTGCCGGTGAAGACGATCGTCTTCAACAACTCCTCCCTGGGCATGGTGAAGTTGGAGATGCTGGTCGAGGGGCTGCCCGAGCACGAGACCGACCACGAGCCGGTGGACTATGCGGCGATCGCCCGCAGCGCGGGCATCGAGGCGATCCGCATCGAGCGCCCCGGGGATGTCGTCGGGGGACTCAAGCGGGCGCTCGCCCACGACGGACCGTTCCTGGTCGACCTGGTGACCGACCCCAACGCGCTGTCGATCCCGCCGCACATCTCGGCCGCCCAGGTCAAGGGATTCGCCTTCGCCGCGGGCCGGACGGTGCTCGACGGGGGCGTCGGCAAGATGCTCGACCTGGCCCGTGCCAACCTGCGAAACTTCCCCCGCCCCTGAGACAGTCGCCGTCCTCATCGAGGTCGAGTCGCCCAGCTCTCTGTGAGCCACCGGGCTCCTCACGAACGCCGCACCGGGACACCTCCGATACCGACTTGTCGGTGACGTACCGGTCGCGGCCTGGTGGGGGACCGGGGGAGCCCCGGCCCGGGTGGCGGTTGACGAGGCGCTGCGGTCCGCGCAATAGGCGGGGGACAGGGCCGTGTTGGCCACCGTCATGGCGGCCCACTCAAGCGTGCTCTAGGGGCTCAAGCGCGTAGACGAGGCGGAGGACATCGCTTCCGAAGCCGGTTTCTCGCGCTTCCTCTGGCTGGGTGCCCGAGGAGCTGTGAAAGCGTTCATGCATAACGCGGCGGGTCGTACGGCGCAGTCACTCGCCGAGTCGGAGACCCGCATCCGGGACTCCCCAGCGGCAGGGCCAGGCAGCCGCCATGCGTCTGTGGCTCAGGAACCACTCCAGCGTCCTGCTGGGCGCGGGCCGGCTGTCCAAAGCCAGAGCGGAGGCCGAAGCGGGCACAGCCATGGCCGACGAAGTGGGCTGGGCCACTTCGCCGAAGCGACGCTCCTGTACACACTGCTCCGGGTCGCCCGGAGCAGGCCTTTGCTGCTCGACGAGTTGTTCACCACGTTCGAGCTGTCCGTCTGCCGACCCCCTCGGATTGGGCGATCAGACCGTGTGCTCCGCCGACTCCGCGGCGGCGGCCCGCGCGCTCAGTACGCTCTTTCCGCGCTCCGACTCCGGAAAACGGAGAAGCATTGCACGCAGTTCTTCGGCGCCCACGTTGGCGCCGAACGGCTCGGTGCCCGGTTCCAGTCGTATCCCTTCGGCCAGGGGGCCGGCCATGACGGGGTCGAAACCGACTGCGTCGACTATGCGGGCGACGGCGGTGAGGTCGTTCGGATCGTCACCGGCGATCGCGATTGCCTTGCGTCCGTGCGTTCCCGGCCGCTGGGCCCCGTCCTCCAGATCGTGGTAGCCCATGTGATTGAACGCCTTGACCACCCGTGAATCCGTCAGGTAGTCCCGCACGATCTCGCTGGACGAGGTCAGCGGGTCGGTCAGGTCCTCGCGGATGCCGTCGACTTCCCACCAGTAGTTCATGGCGTCGATCACGAGTTTGCCGCGCAATGCGTCGACGGGGAGAGTGCGGTACTTGCCGAGCGGCAGCGCCAGGATGGCACCGTCCGCCGCCGCGGCGGCTTGAGCCGCGGTGACCGGGGTCGCGCCAGGGGTGAGGATCTCGACGGTGAGCGCGATTTTGGCGGGGTCGCCCGAGCCCGCGATGAGCACCCGGTAGCCGGCGGCCAGGGCCAGCCGCCCCAGCACCGTGCCGACCTTGCCCGCACCCAGGATGCCTATGGTCTTCACGGGCGTGGTGAGCATGTCTTCTTCTCCGTTCACGGTGTCAGCTCGCGAGGATCTCGCGGACCATCGGGAGCACCTTGGTGCCGTACAGCTCGACGGCGCGCAGGCGGGCGCTGATCGGCTGGCTGCCGTAGATGAGGTCGAAGCGGCCGACGCCGAGTGCCTTGATCGCGCGGGCCATCTTGCGGGCGACCGTCTCCGGCGACCCGACGTAGAGGGAGCCGTGCTCGATCTCCGAGTCGTACTCCTCCTTGCGCAGCGGTGGCCAGCCCCGCAGTGCGCCGATGCGGTCCCGGATGGCCTTGTGGCCCGGCCAGTGCAGTTCCCGGGCCTGCTCGTCCGTGTCGGCGATGAAGCCGGGCGAGTGCATGCCGACCGGGTGGGCGGTCGTGCCGAGCTTTTCCGTGGCGCGCCGGTAGAGGTCGATGAGGGGCGCGAAGCGTTCCGGGTTGCCGCCGATGATGGCGATCATCAGCGGGAAGCCGTAGCGCGCGGTGCGGATGACCGATTGAGGAGAACCGCCGACGCCCACCCAGGTGCTCAGGTGACCGGACTCGGTCTTCGGAAAGACATCGGCGTTCTCCAGCGGAGCCCGTTTGCTGCCGCTCCAGGTGACGGGCTTCTCCTCCAGCAGCTTGGCGAAGAGCTCGATCTTCTCCTCGAACAGCACGTCGTAGTCGGCAAGGTCGTATCCGAAGAGGGGGAACGACTCGGTGAACGAGCCGCGTCCGAGGATGACATCGGCCCGGCCGTTGGACAGCGCGTCCACGGTCGCGAACCGCTGGAACACGCGGACCGGATCGTCGGAGCTGAGCACGGTCACGCCGGAGCTCAGACGGATCCGGCTGGTGCGCGTCGCGATCCCGGCCAGCACAGTCTCCGGGGAGGTGATCGCGAACTCCGGGCGGTGGTGTTCGCCGAGTGCGATGACGTCCACGCCGGTCTCCTCCGCGAGTACGGCCTCCTGGACCACTTGGCGGATGGCCTTCGCGTAGGACACCGGGGTGCCGAAGTCGTCATCCGGTACGTCTCCGAATGTGTCCAGACCGAAGACGAGATCAGACATGGTGAGCTCCTGTGCAGGCCAATTGTTGAGATGTCAATTATCCAGCATATGATTGATGTGTCAACCAGTGCGGCGGTGGTGCTTCGTGGGGTGTGGGTATGGGTGCGTCGTCCGGCCGCTGGGAGGGTTGGGAGTCGTTCACCGGCCGCTCTGTCGCGCGGGAGGAGCCGAAGTACCGGCGTGCCGCACCGAGTTTCACGGCTCGTTCGTCCGCCTCGCCTGCGGATCATCCGCCGGAGACGCTCTCAATGATCATGGCTCGTGATCGTGGTGCAAGCTCGGAGGCTTGTGACGTGAACTGAGTCGGACGGTGAGCCGTAGTGAGCGTCGGGAGCCATCGAGGCGAACGTACTATCAGCGGAGCGACGGAATCCGATGGCGGTACGCGCGCTCAAGGCATCCCTCTCACAGAGTGCCTGCCGAAGAGTGGAGTAAGCATCGATGTCAACTCCAGCTGACCGCCATGAGGGTCTCGGGTCAGGCACGACGTGCCGGCCCGCCGGTTCGGCGTGGACCGCTCCACCATCACCCGGGCCGTCAACGAGGTGCGGACCCTGCTCGCCGAGCGAGGGTGTACCGCCATCCCCGGTGCGCGGCTGCGGACCCTGGCCGAGGTCGTCGGCCACCTCGGTACGACCGGGAAGATCGGCATCATCGGCGGCACCGAGATCCGTGTCCGGCGGTCGGCCGTCGGACGCGAGGACCGGGACGAGTTCATCTCCGGCATGAACAAACAGAACCCCGTCAAGTCCATGGTGGTCACAGACAGCGAAGGCCGCGTGCTGTGGTGCGGCCCGGCCCCGTCCGCGACCTGCGCGCAGGCCGCGGACGTCCCTCTTCCCGCGGACCGCACCGAACTCATCCACACGACTCCGCTTGAGCGGTGGAAGTAGTGCCGATCGTCAGCATCATCACGCCGGTGTACGACGGCGGTCACCAGTTCCTGGTCGATGCCTACACGTCCATCAAGGACCAAGCTCTGCCTCATGGTTGGTCGTGGGAGTGGATCGTGCAGGAGGACGGGCGGACAGGTCGTCCCACCATGGGGCTTCCCGATGACCCACGCGTACATGTCGCCACGGGAACACGCGGCGGCGCAGGCGTGGCTCGTACTCTGGGGCTCGCGCGTGCGGAGGGAGATCTCGTCCGGGCGCTGGACGCCGATGACATGCTGACCGATGGAGCTCTCGCACGCGACATCCAGGCATTCCGCGACTTCCCTGACATCGGCTGGTGCGTCTCAAGCTGTCTCGATCTCCTGCCCGGCGGCGCTCTCATTCCGGGACCGTACGATCCTCCGGCCGGTGTCCTGCCTGTTCAGCAGCTCCGTGAGCAGTTCGAGGCGGACCGGTTCCCGGTGGTCGGTACGCATCTCACTGTCCGCACCGGGCTGGTGCGCGCTCTGGGCGGGTGGCCGGCGCTCCCGGCGCTGGAGGCATTGGCGCTCGTCCTCGTGTGCGCGGTTGTCGCGCCTGGCCGCATGATCAGCGAGCCGGGGGGGATCTACCGAAAGCATCCCGCCCAGACGACGGCACAGCCGCACTACCGCGACGACGGCGAGTTCATCACGTTGCGCGCCGCGCTCTTGTCACGACTGGACTCTCTTCAAGCATCAGGATGGCGCTGGGTGGCACACGATCGTGGGCTGGTTCATCCCCGAGGTCGGTCTCCACTACCGAAAGCACAGCGGGCAGATCACCGCTGACGTACGCCATTCCCACGGACCGGAGTGGGAGGCCCGCATACGCGTTAGGCGGGTATGCCCAAGCGCTCCACGCGCTGGTCGACGTGCTCGCGAAGCCGCAATCGAACCACTCGTTGAGGAGGGCGAAGTGACGGACAATCCTCGCTGGTCGAAGGACGTGCGGTGGGAAATTCAGCGAGCCATGAACGCCGTCGTGCGTGAAGCCGCCGACGTCGTGACGCGCAGGAGCTCCAACGGCAAATGGACCGCGCCGGGCGAAATCGACGAGCTGGGTGACAACCCGTCCCTGGGTATGGCGGGGCAGATCTGGGTCCTGGACAAGCTCGACGCGAAAATCCGCGAGGCCCGCGAGGTGATCGAACGGGTGCAGGAGGAGTGCCGTACTCAGTCCGGGACCAAACCCCCGACGGGGGAGTCCGGGTGACGTCCGTGCCGGGTGAAGAGGAACCCGTCAGCCTCCAACAGCGCCGTCAGGCGCAGCTCGGTGAGTTTCTCCTCTGTCCCGTTGACGATCCGGGGGGCATCTCCGGCCACCATGCGTGGGGCGATACTCAGGCAGAGCTCATCCAGCAGCCCGTGGCGCTGCAACTGCGCGAGTACGCGCGGCCCGCCTTCGCTCAGCACGGCGGTCATACCTCGCGCGCCGAGGACGCGGAGCGCTTCTCGGACGTCGACGTCGTCCTCGCCGGCCTCGATGACTTCGAGGCCGCGGTCCTCAAGGGATCGTCGGCCCGCGGGCGGTGCGCTGCGAGTCGTGATGACGAGTGTCTCCGATCCGGGAGGCGCTTGACGGTCGAGAAGGCTGTCGGCCAGTTCCAGTCGCCGGCTGATCACGGCGATCGGCGGTGTGGCGGGTAGGCCCGCGGCGAGGCGAGCGGCCGTGAGGTTCGGATGCGCGTCGGCGGGGCCGTACTCTTCGCGACGGGCGGTCTCAGCCCCCACCAGGATCACGTCGGCGAGCGCCCTCAAGACTGCGAGCAGGGCCTGATCTGCTCGCCCGGACAGCCCGGCCGACCGGGACTTCCAGGCCGAAGCTCCATCAAGCGAGGCAACCATGTTGGCTCGGATCCAGGGGCGCGACGGGTACGCGTACTCGCGCGCCAGCCAGTGGTCGAGCTCAACGGGATCAGCCGGGGCCGTTTCGGCGGCTGGGAAAAGACGTTGCATGCGCGAGAGTCTGGCAGGGAGGCGACAGCACCTCACCCGGCCGCGGTCCGCCATCCGGCATCAGGTGGAACACCGCCAGATCCCGCGGTTTTGGGAGTGAGTGGGGACGGTCAATGCTTCGGACCCCTTCCGTCATGGCTGCGGCTATGCAGGGAGGAGCCGTACGGCGGGGGATTCCACCCCTTCGCAGAGGCGCCACGCCGGGTCCCGGTCATCGGGTAACGCGAGGCTGACAGGGCACCCGTCACTGCCTGTTCCCTCTCCGGGCACCGGAATTTTTACTCTGGGCATTGTAATTGGAGGGACGATCGTTCCACATCAGTAGGGGGCTGTCCGCGAACTTCCTGGATTCTGAAGTTGGTGGCAGGAGTTTGTTCGCAGCATCCGACGTCGTTCTAAATGAAAAGAAATCGGTTCCGCGGTCCTCACTCCCTCTGACTGACGGGGTTGGCGAGGCCGACCTCGCTTGGCTCGCGTCGGCTATCGGTTGCGTCACCGGTTGGATGGATCCAGTGGTTGACGCGGGAGGAGGCGCTTCTCCGGGAGCGGGAGCCGCAACCAGGGGCTGATGGGGCCGGGATCGTTGGTTCTGATCCTGTACGGGACTCGTTTGGTTATGGCGAGACGCTTCGGCTATGGTATTGAGCGCCTGCATCACCGCGCTATTGAATTCATGTTTATCTCTCGCTTCCGCTTCCTGTTTCTGTTCCCGTTTCTGCTCCTGTGCCTGTTCGTGTTCGCGCGCCCTCTTCTTCTCCGACAGCTGACAGCCGAACGCAATCGCTCCGACCCCCGCTCCACTGAGCATCAATGGCACCGCAAAACCCGCGAGCGGAGTGACAGTCAGGAGAAGTCCCGCGACTAGCAGGTAAGCCGCGAGGATCATGGTATTTTTCGAAGCCCCGACTTTACGGGCTCCTCGCCCCGCAAGCTTGAGCGCGGTTACCGCTTTCCCCAGCCAGGCGCTCGACCCCTTTTCTTCCTCTTCCTCACGGTTGTCAACTCTGTTCGCATCGGACATGCTGTGCTCCCACCATTCGGGAATGTAGGCGTATCGGCGGGGACGTCGAAGGCGCATCCTGAACGACCGACTTGTACGTATCGCCGCACCCAAGAAGCTTGCCCAGGCTGATGTCCGGGTCTGCGAGATGGGGTCCTCGCCCACTCGATGTGACCTTTACGGCAAAGTCGTCATGACAGCGCATCTTGAGCAACAACGGTTGGAGACCGTAGTCGGTTCAAGACAATGAGCTTCCGTAACCTCACCCGCGTGGTGCGGACGGTGCCCGGGGGTTGAACTGTTTCGCTCCGGTGTCCGTTGCGGTGTGCGCAGAGCTGCCTTGGCGCGTGGGCCATGCCCGTGCGAGGCCGCGTGCCGACACCGTAAGGAAGGAATGGACATGAACAGAGGTGACGAAGCCGCCGGCCCGGGGCCCGAGCCGCCCGCCCACTTCTCGGTCGTCATCTTCGGCGACGGTTCCGCCGCCATCGACGGCGATCCGGTGGCCGTGATGCCGGGCGAGCCGCTCGATGTCGCGATTCTCGACATGCTGCACGGATACGCGCGCGGCTTGAACGCTCCTGTGACGGGAGCCATCTCCGACCCGTCGGCGGGTTATGTGGCGATCGTGGAGGTCGCGCCGGACGGGTCCAGCAAGCTGCTGGAGCAGCGTGAGAAGGATGCGGACGAGGCGGCCGGAGCGGGGGCGGAGGAGGAGGGACCGGTCGCGGTCGGCGGTCCCGGCGAGCGTGCCCGGCAGCAACCGGAGCCTGTCGAGCCGTTCGGGTCCGGCAGGCCGCGGGCCGGGGCCGGGGTCCCGGACACCGGTCGCGGGGCGAAGACGAACGCGCTGCCGGAGCCGCCCGCGAGGCCGCAGCCCACCCCGCCTCCCGGTCTTCGCACGGTGTCGGACAAGAAGTCCGCCCGGTCAAGTGCGCAGTCCCAGTCGGACGAGGAGTACGAGCAGCCGGGCCTGTTCCAGCGGCCCCTGTTCGTCGGCGGAGTGGCCGCCGCCGTCGCGGTACTGGTCATCGGCTCGCTGGTGGCGCTGGGCAGTGGCATGGGATCGGGAGGTGCCGAGGGGAAGAACCAGGCGGCCGGATCGGGCCAGGAGGCGAAGGCGAGCAATTCCCCGATGACGTTCCGGCCACCGGGCTACTCGCCCCCCAGCACTCCGTGGCCCTCGGTTTCGGCGTCGCCTTCGGTCACGAAGTCGCCGTCGCCGTCGCCGTCGTCCTCCAAGACAAAGCCCGCCCCTCCCAAGCCGAAGCCGAAGCCCGCGGAGCCGGAGCCCGAGCCGAAGCCGAAGAAGCCCAGGGCGACCGGCCCCAGGTTTCCCAGCGGTCCGGTCCTGATCAAGAACCAGAAGTTCGGCTCCTGCGTCGAGCTTCCCGGTCGGGGTGAAGGCAAGCAGCACGGCAGGGTTCAGGACGATCGCCCGTGTGAACCGACGAGCGCCGACAACCAGCAATGGACCTTGAAGCGGACCCACAAGGGCCGCGGCACCGGCGGCGCCGACCTGTACCTGATCCGCAACGTCAAGGACGGCCGCTGTCTGGACCTGTACGGCGACGAGCCCGCCCGGGTCTCGACGCCGGTGACCGAGTTCCGCTGCAAGGCAACCCTCGAAGACAACATGCTCTGGTGGTTCCACAAGCGCCCCAACGGCACGTACTGGATCCGCAACCAGATGAGCGGCGACATGTGTCTCGACATATCGCGGACGGAGAAAGAGAAGCCCGCGAACGCCATTCTCACGATCTACCCCTGCAATGACCGCGACGACCACCAGTGGCGGTTTGTGAAGAGCTGACGCTCCTCCCGGCGCACTATCCAGTTGTTCGGCCCCGGTCCCGGTCGGGGCCGAACGGGTCGATGGCGTCGACAGGGGGCTTCTCCTTCGACCGGTGGCTGCCGGGTTTGCAGCCGGCGAAGGGGCCCGACGGATCCCGCAGCGACTGCATGACCGGACCCAGATAGTCCCGGTGCCAGTTGGCGGGTCCGCTCATCCCGGAGCCGGGACCGGTCAAGTCCGCCCAGGCGAGCCACAATCCGTGGAGCTGGGCGACCGCCTCCTGGTGCTCCCACCAACGGGAGCACCAGGGGGCGGCCGAGGTGATCTCCCTGCCGTAGACCGGCAGCAGCACATGGTGGGTCCACAGTGTCAGCTGGCGCAGGTTCTTCGCGTACTCGGGCCCCTCCAGATAGAGGATGAACCGGGGCGCGGAGGGAGGCGGTTCCTCGGAGGGAGGCGGTTTCTCGGAGGAGCGCTCCGAGGGTGATTGAGCCTTCTGCTCGACGTCAGCGGTGTCGACCGTCATCGTGTTTCCTTTCCCGTGCGCGTCTGGGAGAACTGCCGGGGAGATTGTGGAATGTGCGGACCGTGCCTGCCCCGGGAGCACAACGCACACGGGACGTACGAGGTTCACCAAGGTTCGTGGCTCCCGCCGAAGCGGTTCTCCGGACGGCACGGGCGCGATGCCGCGGTGGGCGCGAGGTGTTGGGGGGGCGGGGGAGGCGTGCGGTTATGCGGCGCGAGTGTGGTCGTTCAGGCGGGAGAGTTTGTCCCTCATGGCCTCGGCATCGGGGTGGTCGAAGTTCTCCCAGATGGCCAGTGCCTTCAGCCAGCTGGTGCGAGCCGCCTCGGGTTCGCCCGTGGCGAGTTGGACATCGCCGAGATTGCTCAGGGTGTAGCCCTCGCCCCATTCGTTGGTGACGTCGCGATGTGCGTCGAGTGCCCGGCTGTAGTGCTCGACGGCCTCGTCGTAGCGGTGGAGCCGATGATCGATCGTACCGAGGATGTCGAGCACCACACCCTCGACCCAGCGGTTGTCGATGGTCCGCAGGACGGTCAGCGACTGTTCCAGGCAGTCCTTGGCCTCGTCGAACCGGCCGAGTTGCTGGTAGGCGTCGCCCAGATTGGCCAGGGCTATCGCCTCCCCCCAGGAGTAGCCGGCGAGTTGGAACATGACGAGCCCTCGCCGGCTGTACTCGACGGCCTTGTCGAGTCTGCCGCTGTTCAGGTAGACGTTGCCCAGGTTCGCGACGGCGTGCATCCTGCCGTACCCGTCCCCCAGTTCCCGGTGCAGGACCATCTCCTGCCGGTAGTGCGCGATGCTTTCGTCGAACCGGCGAAACTGCGTCAGAGCGCCGGCCACGTCCCCGAGGCACTGGGCCTCGCCCCTGCGGTCGTGGGCCGCGCGGGCGGCCGCGAGAGCTGTCCGGGAGGTGTCGAGCCAGTCGTGGAGATGGCTGCGGAGATAGAAGAATCCCCACAGACTGGCGGCGAGTTTCCAGGCGATGTCCGCTCTGCCGGACGCGGCGGCCTGGTGCACGGCGGCGACGAGGTTGGCGCGCTCGGTCTCGCACCAGTGCAGAGCCTGGTCGTGAGTCGTGAACGCCAGGGGCCGGG
This sequence comes from Streptomyces sp. NPDC050433, assembly GCF_044458565.1. Lineage (NCBI taxonomy): Bacteria > Bacillati > Actinomycetota > Actinomycetes > Kitasatosporales > Streptomycetaceae > Streptomyces > Streptomyces sp. NPDC050433. Next base: position 79,392 of record NZ_JBITIB010000016.1, read on the forward strand.
AGTCGGCGGGCGCGGGTTCCAGGAGAATCCGCCGGCGGTGCGGGGCGAGGAGGGAGTAGGCCGTGCCCACCGTGTGCAGGTACCAGGTCAGGAGCCGCTCCGCCGCCCGGTCCCGCTCCTGCTGTGACTCGTCGGTGTCGACTCGTTCGCGGGAGTAGACGCGCAGCAGGTCGTGCACGGTGTAGCGGCCGGGCAGGTGCTCGATGAGCAGGTGCGCGTGGGAGAGTTCGGCGAGCAAGCCACGGGTCTCCCGCAGGGTGAGGCCCGCCAGGGCGGCCGCTGCGGGTGCGGAGATGTCCGGGCCGGTGTGAAGCCCCAGGAGACGGAACAGTCGCGCGGCCGGGACGGACAGGGCGTCGTAGGACCAGGAGAAAATGGCTCGTACATCGGTGCTGAGATCACCGCTGACGAAAGCGTCGAGACTTCCCTGGCTGTCGTGCAGCTCGTCGGCGATGGCGCTGAGTGGGAAGCCGGGATTGATCGCCGCCCGGGCGGCGACGACGGAGAGCGCCAGCGGCAGCCGAGCGCAGAGTGCGACGATCTCATCCACCGCGAGTGGGTGTGCGCTCACTCGCTTGTCGCCGAGCCGGAGCCGCAGGAAGTCGTGCGCGTCCGCGGGGCTCAGCTGATGCAGAGTCAGCGGCTGCGCTCCCTCATTGGCTATCAGGCTGGTGAGCTGGTTGCGGCTGGTGACGATGACGAGGCAGTCGGGAGAGCCGGGCAGCAGTGGCCGGACGTGTTCGACATCGCGGGCGTTGTCGAGAAGGATCAGCATCCGCCGGTCCGCCAGCAGAGTGCGGTACAGCGAGGCCTGGGCCTCCGTTTGCGTGGGGATCCGCTGTGGCGGGACGCCGAGCGCGTCGAGGAAACTCCGGATGGCCTCCTCCGGCGTCACGATCGAACCAGTCGCGTCGAAACCGCGCAGGTTGATGAAGAGCTGCCCGTCGGGAAAGCCGTCGGCGATCTCATGGGCCAGATGGACGGCCAGAGTTGTCTTGCCGATGCCTGCCATGCCGCTCACGACGCTGATGGTCATTGCCTCCGCGTGGCCGCCGTCCTTCGGTAACAGTGCGTGTGCCTGGTCGAGTTCGGTGTGCCGACCGGTGAAAGTAGCCAAGTCGGCGGGGAGTTGGGCAGGGCGGCAGAAGTGCGTATCGGGTTGGGCCGCCGGGGCAGCTGCCGGATCGACCTCATGTCGCGAGGGCGGCGGAGAATACTCAAGTGACGCATCGGCCGTCAGAATGCTGTGATGCAGTTCCCTCAACGCGGCGCCGGGTTCGATGCCCAATTCGGCCACGAGGGTGCTCCGTGTCTTGCGATAGCACGCCAGCGCCTCCGCCTGCCGCCCCGATCGGTACAGAGCGAGCATAAGCAGATAGCACAGTCGCTCCCGCAGCGGATGCCGGCCGACCAGAGCACGCAACTCGGGAATCAGCATGTCGTGCCGCCCGAGCTGGACATCGATGTCAAAGCGCGTCTCAAGCGCACTCAACCGCGCCTCGTCCAGCCTGGAGCGTTCAGCCTCGGCGAGCGGGCCCGTCAGCCCGGCCAACGGAGTTTCGTGCCACCCGTCGAGTGCGGCGTGCAACAGCGTCGATGCGGCGGACAACTCACCCGCGGCGCGCAACTTCGCCGCCCGGGCGACTCGCTGCTCGAACACGCCCAGGTCCACGGCCTCGTCAGGCACCCGGGCCAGGTATCCGTCAGTGGCCGAGATGATCACAGCCCGCGACTCGTCGGAAACTCGGTCCGGTTCCAGGACCTTGCGCAGCCGGGACACGTAGGTGCGCAGAACAGGTACGGCCGCCGCCGGCGGATCCTCACCCCAGACGGCGTGGACGATCTCGGCGGTGGTGACCAGGCGCCCACGTCGCAACAGCAGCGCCGCCAGTACCACCCGCTGCTGAGGCGAGCCGAGCGGCAGCTCCTCGTCCCCACGCCATACCCGGACCGGCCCCAACACGGCGAAACGTAGAGAGACTTCGTAGGCTGTGTCCACGCTCTGAACTATACAAAGACCGGCCCGTGGTTCCAGGCCGAAGCCTTTGGGGGGCGGTACGCCAGTACCCGGCCGGTTCTTCTCAGTTGGCTTACCCGCCAGAAGCGTCTTTCACCTTGAAGGCCGCCGAGCCGACTGCACGTATGCACAACCACGTGCTGTGTCCGCCCCACAGCCCGCGCTTTCGCATGGTGATCGCCACTACACCAATCGGCGGAACGCCATATGATCTTGCGCGCCCCTGGAGGCGCCGCATGGATCCTGCGCCGGCCTGGCCGCGCGTGACTTCTGCGGGACGCTGTCGGAGTACTCGCGTATGTGGCTCCAGAAGATATTCGCAGCCGGAGATCATGAGGAAGGCGTCGCCCTCGACGGGCGTCACGGTGAGGCACGAAGACCTCCGCGCGGTGTGTTCCTGGACTGGGCCACCCGCGCCGGAGGTCTTCGCCATTCTCAGGGCCCGCATACGCCGGCGATGTTTGTGATCAACGCAGCCGCGGGCCGACGAGCGTCAGTCCGCGTCGCGGAAGGTGTTGCCGCTCGCGTTCGACGCGGGGCCGTTGTAGAGGCCGGTCGGGCTCGTCTGGGTGGTGAGGGCGAACCAGGCGAAGCGATCGACGTAGTCCAGCCGTTGGAGCGCGTCCGTCGATATCTTGATGAAGTTGGTCTGTTCCTGCTCGCTGGGGTAGCGAGGAGCGCCCTGGGTGAAGTCGATGAGGGCGTACTCGGTCAGCCAGACCGGCTTGTTGTAGCGCTTGTGAACGCGCTCCAGATAGTCGGCCAGTTGGTAGGTGGCCCGGGAGCTGAAGTCGGAGCCGTACCAGTGCACCGGGATGAAGTCGACGCGCAGGCCCCGCTCCTCGGCTCCCTTCATGAAGCGGTCCAGCCAGCCGCCGGGCTTGTCGGCGTCGGTGGAGACCGCCGGGGCACCCAGGTTCAGGCCGGTCTTCTCCAACTGGGGCCAGAGGTCGAGTGCTTGCTCGGGTGTCATGTTGGCCTGGTCGGCCCTGTCGGGTTCGTTGAAGCCGAGGAGGTTCTTCCCCTCCCGGGCGGCGTTGCCCAGCTCTGTCTCGTTGACCGAGCCGGGGCCCCAGATCGACGGGACGTACTCGACGCCCTCCGGCTTGGCGACGTCGCCGGTGGAGGAGGTCCAGTTGTGGTACCAGGTCGCGCCGGAGTCGGCCAGTGCCTGGGCGACCCCGTCACCGGGGTTGAGCGCCACGCCCTTGCCGGCCGCGTTCGCGCCGTTGGCCTTGGGCTTGGACTTGGGCACGGGCCTGGGCTTGGGCTTGAGGTGGGTGGGCCTGTCGGCGGGACGGGTGCCGTGGAAGGTGACGGTCAGTCCGCTGCACTCGCTGCACTGGCGTACGACCTGGTTGCCCGGTTCGGTGTCGTGCTTGGACCACGAGTATGCCGAGGGGACCTTCTTGGCGACCGCGTCGCTGTAGGCGGTCTTCGCGTCGCGGTTCGGGTTGACACAGACCAGTGGCCTGCCCGTTACCTGGTCCTTGGTCAGGTTCTCGGGCGGGCAGACGGAGAGCAGATTGGTGGGGCAGCCCACCGAGGCGCACGGTCCGCCGTTCTCGGGCGGCGGCACTCCGTCGGGGGTGATGGTGATCGGTACGGAGACGGCGTTGACGTAGCTGACGTTGTACCAGGGTGCCAAGGGGTCGGCCGAATCGAAGTTGAACTCGGCCAGACTGGCGGGCTGTTCACCGGTCGAACACCGGTCGGCGAACGGTCCGCAGTCGGCCACGGCGCAGTGGAAGGTGCTGCCCGACTCTCCGGTGCAGCCCTGGCGGGCGAAGAACTTGCCGCGCCAGTGCCCGGGGCCCGAGTGTTCGGGCATGGTGATGGTGGCGGACTCGCCGGGATCCAGTGTCGGAAGTCCTGTCGGCGTGGGAGAGCCGTCGGCGTTGACCGCGGCGCCGACCCAGATACGACTGTCTGTCTCGTTCCGCAGAGTGACGGTGCGTTCGGCGTCTGTCGCCGCTTCGGACACCCGGTCCTGGCGGTCGTCGGGCGAGCCTTGGTAAGCCGCCGAGGTCACGGCCGAGACAGCGACGACCAGCAGGAGAGCAAACAGAAGTGGTCGAAATTTTCGAAATGATCTCATGCGCATAGAACATGCCCTTCGACTGGGGAATCGACTGCGCACACACGACGGATGCCCGCGGCTATCGGTTCACCATGTAGACGCTCGTCTCGGCTCGTTCCGGGGCCCGGTCTGAATCGCCGTTTTTTCCTACGTCGCTTTCCGTGTTCCCAGCCCATCCGGGTGCGGGCGCCGGCGCGGATGGGTGGGGAATTACTCAGGACGCTGAACCGCTCAGCTCTGGGGGCCGTTGTGCCCCTCGAATCAGATCCGGCATCCGATCCGGTGTTCCACGGCTAAAGGTCCAGGGAGACGCACATGCCCGAACGAGATCCGGCCCGTCGTCGTATCGCGCCACACGGTCTGCTGAAGCGGCGGCGGCCCGAGGTGGTCGAGGAAAAGGCCCCATCCCAGCAGGAGCCGTCGACGGACGACCGTGCACTGCGGCTTCCCATCTCCCCGCTGCCCGCCGCTCTGCTGCCGCTGCCCAGGGGGTTCGACCTGACGCCGGAGGCCGCCGCGGCCCTGGCCGACTCCACGCGAGACTCGGAGCGGCGCGCAGGCTGAGCGGGACGCTGCGGGCGCCGGTGGCCTGGCGCCGGTGGCCGGTCGGCCGTGCGGCGGTCCGTTCGACGTCCCGTCGGTGGTGGCCCCGTCGTCGCGGATCGGGGTGTCTTCGCGGGGCCGGTAACCCATTTCCTCAGCAGACGAGGTTGTCTCCCGGTGTCGTTCCCAGGACTTGGACGAATCGCAGGTAGTTGGCCATGCGGTTCTGCACCTGTGCGGGGTTCTTGCCGTCGCATTCCAGGGCGCCGTTGATGGAGCGGATCGTCTGGCCGAAGCCGGAGTTGTTCGTCATGGCGGCATGCGGGGTCATGGTGCCGGGGCCGCTTTGGGTGTTCCAGTACCAGAGAGCGGTCTTCCAGGCGACGGAGGCGTCACTCTCCACGAGTCCGGGGTTGTTCAGCAGGTCGATGCCGAGGGCGTCGCCCGCCGCCTTGTAGTTGAAGTTCCAGCTGAGCTGGGTGGGTCCGCGGCCGTAGTAGGCGCTCTGGCCGGCCGGGCAGCCGTAGGGCTGGCCGGGGTCGCAGTAGTGGGGGTGGTTGGCCGTGTTCTGCTCGGTGACATGGGTGAGGCCGCCGGTCTCGTGGCCGACGTTCGCCAGGAAGGCGGCGGCTTCCCGCTTCTTGGTGGTGTCGTCGCCGGAGGTGGCGAAGCCGGGGTAGGCGCCCAGCGCCGCTGTCAGACCCCCGTAGGTGTAGAAGGGATTCCGGGCCGGGAACATCGCGTTGAACTGGTCCTCACTGACGACGAAACCCGCGGGGGCGTCACCGCCGCCGCCGTCGTCACCGCCGCTGCCGTCGACGCCGCCGCTGCCGTCGACGCCGCCGTCGTTCGCCGGTGGGTTCTCCGCCTTGGAGTTGAACCACTTCTGATTCGCGGCGCCCGTGCAGGGCCAGATCTGGAGGGGTGTTCTGTTGGCGTTGTCGTAGCCGCGTACGTCCAGGCACCTGTCCGTGGCGGGGTTGACGATGTCGTGGGCCTCGGTGATCACCCACTGCTGGTTCGCTTCGCCGTGGCAGTCCCACAGCCACACGGATGTCCCGTCCGTGGTGCCGGCCGCCTGTATGTCCAGGCATTTGCCGAACGCCCGCAGGGTGCCGTCACCAGGACTGGACCAGCGCTGGGCCCCGGTGCCGTTGCAGTCGTAGAGCTGGACAGCCGTACCGTTGGCCGTGTTCGCGTCCGCCACATCGATGCATTTCCCGGTGAAACCGGTGATCGGGCTGTCCGTGGCGTCGGCCGCGAGCAGCATCGCCGGAGGGCCGGCCGCGAACAGAGTGCCGCCCGCGGCGGCCAGCACGGCTGCGCCCACGAGTCCGGCACGGACGTGGCGACCAAGACCGAGGCGCTTGAGGCGAATGGTGATAGACACGCTGGATGTCGCTCCTTGGGTCTGTCTCGGAGGATGAGGGCCTTGTACGGAGCCGCCGCCGGCGTTTCTTCAGGGCCGTGCGATCGGGCTCGGCAACGCCTCGCCGACTGTGCAGATGAAACGGACAGGAGGCGGAAACGGTTCTAACGCGGATTTCCCACGGAGCCGAGGGCACGGTCGTACCGAAGACCCGCGTCCCTGCCCAGCCCGGCGCATGGGTACGCGAGTTGTTCGAAGCGCGCGAGCGTGATGGGCTGATCCGCCTGTCCGTCCGCGCACCTGTGTACCCGCGATCCCGAATACATCCCGGCCCGACAGTTGGTGACCCTGCCCGCGGTGCCGGTGTACTGCCGGGGTCATACACGCCGACGCGTCACCGTCCATTGCCGTCTTCGTCCAGCCGTGCGACCGTCGGTTCCGCCAACTTGCGCCTGAGCCCCAGCGGCAGCCCTCGCGAACAGACCTCGCCCACCGCGCTACGGGATCGGTCCGTCGTAGTCCATCCAGAAGTCGATGGCGTCCGATCGCGGCCGGGGTGCCGGCGCGCTGCCTTCACCGAATTTCATGACCTGCTCGGGTGCCTGCTCCACTGTGGGCCAGACCGGCAGGCCCGATGCGTTCGGGTCGCCCGTACGCACGAAATTGACCCAGTACGCGCTCATCTGGTCGCGCAACCTGTAGTCGACTTCTTCGTATTCGGCGGCATTGTCCTTGCCGAGGTTGTCATAGGCGTACATCACCTCCGCACCGTGATAGGCGCCGAACTTCGTGAGGCCTTTTTCCGGCGGTATGCGAGTGAAGTGGTAGAGGTACGCGGCCGATTCGCCTGTTTGAGTCTGCAGGTGCGCCCAGCGGCGCATGGCGCGAGTCATGATTTTGTCGGTGTCGGCCCGCAGGAGGGACTCCAGCACTTGTTCCTGGTTCTCACCGGGGTACAGGCGAAGGAAGCGCTCCGCGTCCGCGCCGTACGTCTTGCGTACCGACTCCTGATATTTGTCCACGTCGGTGTCCGGTGGTCTGGCCAGAGCGAGCGAAGCCTCGTCCGCGTTGCTGCCGAGAAGGGTCGGCACGTCCAGCTGTTCCCCGGATGCGTAGATCTCCACCGGCGGTCGGTCCAGGAGATGGCCATCGACGGAGGGACGCCAGTGAGCGCCGAGTGACTTGGCGGCGTCGAGAATGCGCTTGACGGGCATCTTGCGCATCTCCTCCACGGAGGCGCCCCCCAGCTTCTCGCTCAGACGTCTGCCTGCGTCCTCCGCCGCCGCCCTGGTATCGGCCTGATCGCCCTTCTCGGTGCTTCCGGTCGTGCCCATGCAGGCCCCGCTCCCGGCAATGATGCCGTCCACCAGCCCTTCGGCGAGTGGCGTCGCGCCCAGGATGCATACGCTCGCGCCGCCGGCGGACTCTCCCGCGATCGTCACTTGGTCCGGGTCACCGCCGAACGCCGCGATGTTCTGTCGGATCCACTTCAGCGCGGCAATCTGATCGAGGATTCCGTAATTGCCCGAAGCACTCTCCTTGGATTCTGCCGCGAGTTCCGGATGGGAAAGGAATCCGAGCACTCCCAGACGGTAGTTGAGTGTGACGACGATTGCCTCACCCCTGGAAGCGAGTGCCTCGCCGTCGTAGAGCGGCAGAGCTCCAGAACCGGTCGTGAAACCCCCGCCCGGAACGTAGACGAGCACGGGAAGCTTCGCCGAGGCGGGCTTCGTGCTGTGCCAGATGTTGAGGGAGAGACTGTCCTCGCTGACCGGATACGGGTTGAGGAACGTGTCCTCCAGAGGTATGTCGACGACCTGTGAAAGCGCTCGCGTGAAGAAGGTTGACGTGCCTTGAACGGGAACGTCCGAGAACCGGTCGGCGGTGAACACCTCGGAGCGCGCCTCGGGAGGCTGAGGCGGACTCCAGCGCAAGTCTCCCACCGGAGGTCGGGCGTAGGGGATGCCCGCGAATATCTCGACCGTGCGATCGTCGTTGAGGACGCCTCGCACGGGCCCCTCCCGCGTGGAGACGAGCGCGGAAGGCCGGGGATCGCTGCCGCCCGCGACGCGGTTCTGCGCAGGTGGGTAGGCGAGGACGGCAGTGGTACTCACCAGTGCTCCGGCCAGCAGCCACGCCCCCACCTGGAGCAGGGCGCGCCCTCGAAGCCACCGGTGTGCGGTCCCACCAAGTGTCGCGAGCAGCGTGCCCAGGAGTGTCCAACCCCACCACGGGCTCCGGTTGAGCCATGCCAATATGGCCGCGATCGCGGTCAGGGGAAGGAGGGGTACCCAGTATCTGGGAGATCGCGAGAACCTTCGACGCCTACCCGCGCCTGCATTGGCGTTTGCTTGATCAGCGCCCGTTGGATGAGACTCTTTTCCGGTTCGCACTAATCTCTCGTTTCCTGAACAGCGCACCCCCACGCGCTGGCACCTGGATTCCGGTCGCGTCAATGCCGTCCTGATTTGCCATCAGCCGCTCGTAGATCCCGGGAAACCGGACGGGCCGACCGGCTGTTGTCCACGAGGGAACCGGTTAACGACAGGCGCAGTACCCGATACGGATCGGCGCCGGGCGGCGGTGAGCGCTGAGTCCGGCCTTGCTCTCAGTGCTCACGAGATTCCCCTTCTGGAACTTTGCGTCCGCGGGTCTCCGGCAATGCGCATCCACATCTCGATGCCCCACAGTGAGGCAGATACGGGATGGCCGGGCCGGCGACCCCTAGACCATTTAGATGACGCGTCATCTACGCTAGATGCTGATGATTGACGCGTCAACTAGCGTCGGTCTTGGGCGTTCAGGCGAGCTGGTCTCGGCGACCGAGGCACCGTCTCGCGCCCCAGTCGCCGGCCAGGCAGGCAACCTTCTGGCTGCAGCGCCAGGTTCAGCTTCGTTCTTGGCGCGCAGGCACCGCATCCAGCATCAGCTCCACTGTGGCGAGGAAGCTCTCGCGGGTGAAACCGACGGGTTCGATGCGGCGAGCGTAGTGAGCCAGAGCGGGATAGTCCGCCGGGTCGGCTCCCAGCGTGATCACTCGGAAGGCTTCCAGTCTCCGCTTCTGCTCGGTCGGGCCGGAGGACTGGCGGGCCGCGTGCGTGGAGATCAGGGACACGGACAAGGTCATCAGCCGGTGGTACCACTCGGGGATGAGTTCCTCGGGCACCCCGGCGTCGCTGAGGGCCTGCAAGGTCTCCTCGATCACCAGCTGGCTGCCGGGCCCGCTGCCCGGATAGTGGCTGGGGTCCTTCGCCAGCTGAGGCAGGGCGGCGTACGCATCCCATGAGCGCAGGGTCAGGTCGACGAGCCGCGCACGCCATGTCCCCTGGCGCCGGTAGCCGTGCATGGCCTGGACCAGCACACGGTCCACGATCGCGAGCATCAGCTCGGTGCGGTTGCGGAAGTGGCGGTACAGGCTGGAGGAGTCGGTACCCAGCTCGGACGCCAGCTTGCGCATGCTGAACAACTCGTCACCCTCGGAGCCGGAAAGCAGCTCCACGGCAGTGTCCAAGATGGTCTGCTTACTCCAGCGCTGGCGCATGTCGACAGCTTAGTAGGGCGGAGCGGGTGCTCCACCAGATGGCGAAAGCGGTGTTGAACGCGGTGTTGCGCGCAGTGCGTGCATGAGATTCAATGAGCCCATGACAGACCTGCACGAGCTGGTCACCCTGAGGAATGGGTTCGACATCGACCCGGGCGTGCGGAGCCGGCGTGACTCCGGTGAGGTCCACCGGGTGCGATCGCCGCTGGGGCACGAGGCCACCCTCTTCAGCCGCTACGACGATGTCCGGGCCGTGCACAGTGATGCCGAACGGCTCCGACTCGACGCGATCGGCCCGTCACCCGGCTTGGCGGCCGAGGGCGTGGACGACGAAGAGATGAAGCAACGCCGTGCCGGGCGGCTGCTCATGCTGGATCCACCTGAGCACACCCGTCTGCGGCGGCTGCTGACGGCGACGTTCACGGTCCGGCGGGCCCGGGCGCTGGGCCCGCGGATCCAGGAGATCGTCGACCAGCACCTGGACGCGATGGAGGCCGCCGGTCCGCCCGTCGATCTGGTTTCCGCGTTCGCGTTACCGGTGCCTTCACTGGTGATCTGCGAGTTGCTCGGGGTGCCGTTCGCCGACCGGGCCGAGTTCGGTGCGCGCAGCAACCGATTCTTCGACACGACCATGTCCCCGCAGGAACGGCTGCGGTTGGACGCCGAAGCTGACGCTTACATGCACACCCTGGTCGCACGGCATCGGGAAAAGCCGGGGGACGACCTGCTGAGTCTCTTGATCCGTGAGCACGGCACGGGCGCGCTTTCCGACGAAGAGCTGGTCGGCCTGGCGGACCTGCTGCTGATCGCCGGCCACGAGACCACTGCGAACGTGATCTCACTCGGAACGCTCGCGTTGCTGCGCCACCCCGACCAGCTCGCGCTGGTGCGCGACGATCCGAGCGCGGTCGAGGACGCGGTGGAGGAGTTGCTGCGTTTCACCTCGGTCCTGCACGCCGGCTTCGTCCGGGTAGCTGTCGAGGACACCACCATTGGCGGGCACCTGGTCCGGCGTGGCGAACACGTGGTTACCTCGCTGCCCGCGGCGAACCGCGATCCGGCGCTGCTGGATGGCGGAGACGACCTCGACGTCACCCGTGGCCGCTGTCCGCATGTTGCCTTCGGTCACGGAATCCACCACTGCCTCGGCGCGACTCTGGCTCGCCTCGAACTACAGCTGGCGCTTCCGGCATTGCTGCGGCGGTTCCCCGGATTGTGCCTCGCAGACCCGGCCGCCAGACCCGTCTTCAAGCACCGTGCACTGATCCACGGTCTGCGGTCCCTGCCCATAGCCTGGTGACCATCCTGAAAGGAACAACCGTTGACCATCGACGAACAGTCCGACGCCGCGCTACTGGCCGAGGACGACTTTCGTGACCACCAGCAGGTGGTGCAACGGTTCGGCGACCTCGCACCGGACGGCACGACAAGCACGGTGGCATTGTCGCGTTTGTTCGAGCATCCCCGGGTTGGTCTGCGCTTCTCACGCTTCGAAAAGCTCACGGCTGACGGCGGGTTCAAGCCGTACCAGATCCTGTTTGTCGGGCAGCGTGTCGAACGGCATGCGGCGTTCGGCAAGGTCGGCGCGACCGTCCGGATCGGCACCGGTATCCGCGCGATCGGACGGTCCTCGTACACCTACGGTCAAGGCATGTTCGTCGACGGGCACCTCGTCGCCACGGCTGAGGCCACCATCGTCCTCGCCGACAAGTCCGGGCCGATCACCTTGCCGGACGAACTGCTCACCGACCTTGAGGAACTGCAACTGCCGGAAACCGGCGCGGCAGTCGCGTCGAAACCCGACCCGCGTCGCCGCGAGCGGCAGTACTACCCGGCCGCTGCCACCGTCCACAGCCGCGTCGGGGACGTCGACCTGAACCAGCACGTCAACTACATCGCCCAACTGGGCTGGTACGACGAGGCGATCGCGTCTTGTGCACACCGTCTGCTGGGAGACGACGCTGCCAGGAAGCTCCCCCGATACCTCCCTTGGCGCTACCGCGTGGCCTACCTCGGCGAAGTCCTTCACCCTCGCTCCTACGACATCGGGATCGCCGTCAGCGGACACGACGAGCACACCGTGCACTACGAACTGGGACTGTTCGACGGCGGACAGTGCCTGGGAACCGCAGACGCCGCCGCACCACGCGGCAAGCTCTCCGCCACCGCACTCGCCGATGGCGAATTCACGAGCTGAACCGTCACCCGAGCACACTTGCCGCCGTGCAGGTCGTGAGCGTGGCAGCGAGTGCCGCTATCGCCGCCCGTCTCTCCAGTGGCGTCGGATGCCGACACTCGCTGCCCCCGGATATTCCGGACATCGATCGGAATCGCCCACGTCAACGGGATAGATGAGCTGTCAACGTTTTCGCTACACTCCCTCAATGAATGCAAAGCCTCGCTGGCTGACCTCGGAGCAGAAGGTCGCCTGGGACAGTTTCATCCGCATGCAGGAGACGCTCATCGGGCGACTCTCCCGCCTGGTCCAGGCCGACTCCCATATGTCCGCCTCCGACTACGTCGTGTTGGTGAGTCTCACCGAAAGGGGCGGCGGGCGGATGCGCTTCCTGGACCTGGCCAAGCAGGTGGAGTGGGAGAAGAGCCGCATGTCCCACCAGGTCCGACGGATGGCGACCCGCGGACTGGTGGCCAGGGAAGAATGTCCCGACGACGGACGCGGAGCGTTCATCGTCGCCACCCCGGCCGGCTACAAGGCGATCGAAGACGCCGCGCCCATGCATGTCGAACACGTCCGCCGACTGTTCATCGACGCCCTCACCCAGGAAGAACTCGACACGCTGGGCCGGATCTCGGACCGCGTCCTCGCGCATATGAAGAGACAGCCTGACTGACCGATCAGAGTTTCGGCGGCTCATGGCCGGGTGAAGTCCGCCCCGCACCGGCTAAGTGAGGGCGTTCTGATGTGCGGGCTGCCAGCCAAGTTTCCTCACGCTTCCCACGCCTGTACGGGGAGGGCGTGGGGCTAGTTGACTCATCAACCGTCACCCTAGGGCAATATCGCCGACTCGTCAATCGCCGGCTTCACGGAGGTGCCGCAGCGGGAATACCCGTGATCGGCCTTACGTTTCGACGCGAAAGTTGATACATCAACCATACAGGATGGATGCTATGCAGTTCGGGATCTTCACCGTTGGTGACGTGACACAGGACCCCATCACCGGGCGGACACCGACCGAGCACGAGCGGATCAAGGCCATGGTCGCCATCGCGCTGAAAGCCGAGGAGGTCGGGCTCGATGTGTTCGCGACCGGCGAGCATCACAACCCGCCGTTCGTGCCTTCCTCTCCCACCACCATGCTGGGCTGGATCGCCGCGCGCACCGAACGCATCATCCTGTCCACGTCCACCACGCTGATCACCACCAACGACCCGGTGAAGATCGCGGAGGACTACGCGATGCTCCAGCATCTGGCCGACGGACGTGTGGACCTGATGATGGGCCGCGGCAATACCGGCCCCGTGTATCCCTGGTTCGGCAAGGACATCCGCCAGGGCATCAACCTCGCCATCGAGAACTACGCGCTCCTGCACCGCCTGTAGCGCGAGGACGTCGTGAACTGGGAGGGCAAGTTCCGTACGCCGCTGCAGTCGTTCACGTCCACACCCCGGCCGCTGGACGGCGTACCGCCCTTCGTGTGGCACGGCTCCATCCGCTCGCCCGAGATCGCCGAGCAGGCCGCCTACTACGGCGACGGATTCTTCGCCAACCACATCTTCTGGCCCAAGGAACACTTCCAGAAGCTCATCAGTCTCTATCGTGAGCGGTACGCGCACTACGGCCACGGCACCGCCGAACAGGCCATCGTCGGGCTTGGCGGACACATCTACATGCGGGCCAACTCCCAGGACGCGGTACGCGAGTTCCGCCCCTACTTCGACCGCTCACCGATCATGGGCGGCGGGCCGTCGCTGGAGCAGTACATGGACGAGACGCCGCTGACCGTCGGCAGTCCCCAGCAGGTCATCGACAAGACCCTGACCTTCCGCGAGCACTTCGGCGACTACCAGCGCCAACTGTTCAACATGGACGGCGCGGGCGTGCCGCTGAAGGCCGTACTGGAGCAACTCGACATGCTCGGCGAAGAGGTACTGCCTGTCCTGCGCGAGGAGTTCGCCAAGAACCGGCCGGCCGTCGTACCCGACGCTCCCATCCACACCTCACTGGTCGCTGCTCGCGACGCCGAGCAGGCATCCTCCGCCGAGACGACCGTCTGAGACGCGGCGACCGTGAGGGCATGCCCCGTTCCGGCAGTGGGACGTGCCCCGTCTCCGACCGCGCGATCAGTGAGCCACGGCGGTCTCAGCGTGTCTGCAACCGCGCTGGGGGGCGAGACTGGCCGAACCTCAGCACGCAGGCAGCTCAGGGTGGAGGCCAACGGGGCAAAGGCGTCGTGGAGTTCGGGCCGTCGTTGCCGGCGGGCGGCGAGGCGCTTGAACTGGTGGAGCAGGGCGAAGGTCTGCTCAACGACCATGCCGCAGATATCGCGGCCGGGGCTCTTTCTGGCCCCTTCCCCGTGCTCGGTCACCTTCTCGCGAGGATCGCGGACAGGCCGAACTCGAAGCGCTCGCGAAATGATTCCGCGCCGAGATGACCGAGGACGCGATGGAGGGCGGGGTAGGCCGTCTCGGAGACCGCGTTGGCCAGGCGGCCGTTCGGTGACTGGTGGGCCGCCGCTTGTTCCTCCTGGGTGAGTCCGAGGATGAAGTAGATGATCGTCCACGCGGTCCAGGCGGTCTCACGCTCGTCCAGGCCGCCGTCCAGCAACGCGCCCACCAGAGCGTCGGCGAAACGCAGGGTATGTGGTTCGGCGACGTAGGTGCCGACGACGAGCGTGGCGCCGTCGCGGTGGGCGAGCAGGGCGCGACGGTACCGGCGGGCCAGTTCGCGGACGCGCTCGTCCCAAGGGGCCGGAAGGTCGTCGAGTGAGGCGTCGCCGACGACGGCGTCCGCCATCAGCTCCAGCATCCGGGCCTTGGTCTTCACATGCCACAGCACCGTGTTCATCCGTACGCCGAGCCGGTCGGCGACCGCCCGGGTGGACAGGGCGTCCAGACCCTTTTCGTCCAGCAGTTCCAGCCCGGTACGGATCACCGTTCCGGGATCCAGCCGCGGGGCGCGGTCCTCACGCGCTTGCCTATTGGTCACCGACCTAGTCTACTGTGCACAAGATTATTGGTCACTGACCTAGGACGGTTCATGGAACAGCAGGTTGTCATCGCCGGAGGGGGCCCGGTCGGGCTCTGGCTCGCCGCCGAACTGCGGCTGGGCGGGGTCTCCGTCACCGTCATCGAGGAGCGTGTAGACATCGACCAGCGCTCCAAGGCCCTCACCATCCACCCGCGCACCCTTGAGATCCTCGCCTCGCGAGGCGTGCACAAGCCCTTCCTCGCGGAGGGTTTGCCGATCCCGGGCGGCCACTTCGCCATGCTCGACGACCGGCTCGACTTCCGCGCGCTGGAGAGCCCGTTCCCGTACACCCTCGCCCTGCCCCAGGCCCGCACCGAGGAACTACTGGAGGAGCACGCGCTCGCGCTCGGCGCCACGATCGTGCGCGGTCACCGTGTCACCGGGTTCACCGAGGACGCGGAGTCGGTGACCGTTCAGGTGGATGGGCTGGACGGGCTGGACGGGCTGGACGGGTCATACGAACTCCAGGCGGCGTTCATCATCGGCTGCGACGGCTCCCGCAGCACCGTGCGCACCGCCGCCGGCATCGACTTCGTCGGTACGCCCTCCACCGTCTTGGGCTGGCTTGGCGACGTCACCCTTGACAGCCCGCCGCGGCCCGGATTCAGCACCTTCGGGCTCCGGGGTGGAGTGATGGTCGCGCCGCTGCCCGGTGGGCGGCACCGTGTGGTCGGTGTCAGCCCCGACAGCCACACGACACAATGGCCCGGCGAACTCACACTGGAGGAGCTTCGGGCCAAGACCGTCGCCATCGGGGGTGAGGACTTCGGGATGCGCGACCCGGTCTGGCTCTCCCGATTCGGCAATGCCACCCGGCTGGCCGCCCAGTACCGACGAGGTCGGATCCTGCTCGCCGGTGACGCCGCCCACCAGCACTTCCCGGCGGGTGGCGTCGGGATGAACGTCGGCATCCAGGACGCGCACAACCTCGGCTGGAAACTCGCCGCCACCCTCCGCGGCTGGGCCCCTGATCACCTGCTTGACACCTATCACACCGAGCGCCACCCCATAGGCGCCCAGCTGATGGAACACAGCCGCGCCCAGACCGCCCTGATGACCTGCTTCACACCCGAAGGCCTCGACCTGCGCTCCCTGTTCAGCGGGATGATCGCCACTCAGCCGGCACTCAGCAAGGCCCTGTCCGAACGTCTCACCGCACTCGCCGTCAGCTACCCCACGCCGGACCCAACAGCTCACCCGCTCACCGGCACCCGCGCCCCCGACCTGGCTTTCACCGGCTCCGAGAACCACCTGTTCTCCCGCTTGCGCCCGGACAGCTACCTCCTGCTCGACCTGACGGCGGGCGTCCTGGCAGACCGGACTCGGCCGGGACTCGCGGTGCACACCGCGACCCTCGACCGGCCCCCGGCCGCCTGGGCCACCGTGCGCGCCGCCCTCATCCGCCCCGACGGGCACATCGCCTGGGCCGGCATCGATGAGAACGACACCGCACTGTCCGCAGCCGTGGACCGGACGCTCGCCACTGTCCACCGCACCGCGGCCCGGCCGGGACGTTCAGCCACGGGTAGCCGATGACGTGTTGGACGAGGGTCGGCGCGAGCCTCTCCGCCAGGTTCTGCCGGGTCGCTTCGTCCGCGTCCGACCCGACCGCGTGGACTGCAAGCGCGCACTGGGCCCTGGCCGTCAAGGCCAACCAGCCCACCCTGCGCGCCCAACTCGCCGGCCTGCCCAGGCGAGCCCCAGGCGGTACCCGCGCCACCGACCGCGGTCACGGCCGCCGCGACCTACGACGAAGGCGTTCCCGGATCCGCGCCGGCGCCGGACCGCAAGCCATGGTTGTGGTGTTGTCACGGGCGTGATGCCGGTTTGCGGCAGCGATGTCGGTAACGCCAGCGGTGCGAAGTGCCCCGATGGCGGCGTTGCGTAGGGCGTGGGCAAGCAGAGCCAGTCGCTGTCGGTCCGCAATGGTCAGCATGAATGGGGCGTGCAATGCGGGGACGGCACCGGCCGCCTTCTACCCACTTACCGGAATCTGATCAATCCATCGCCCACCGCTATGTGTTCCGCGTCTCAGAATCTTGCACAAGCGCCGCTCTGAGTTGATACTTCAAATCAGCACTGAGGTTGTGATCGACGATCTGAAGGACAAGTCATGACCAGGCAATCAACAGGCCGGCACGCCGCCGTGCGGGACGATCAGGCAGAACGCAACATCGACATCGTGCTCACCGCGATGCGGGAGTTGTTCGCCGAGAAGGACCTCACCGCGATAGACCGATACTGGGCCGAACCGTACATCCAGCACAGCCCGCAGATGCCCAACGGGCTCGACACCCTGCGCAACTCCGTTCCGCACCTGGAAGGCTTCTCCTGGGAGCCGCAGCGGATCGCAGCCCAAGGCGATCTGGTCTTCACGCACAGCATCGTCCACGGCTGGGCTCCGAACCCCGTGGCCATCGCCGACATCTTCCGGCTGGACGACGGACGCATCGTGGAACACTGGGACGTCGTCCAAGACATCGTCACCGCCGAACAATCCGCCAACGGCAACGCAATGGTGTAGGCCCGGCAGGTCGACATGCCGACGCGCCGGCGCAAGGATAAACACCGTGACGATGCGACGTGACGACGACTTCGACCGAGCCGCAGTGTGGCATGACCTGGTGCTGGCGGCCCATCTCCTGGAGGTTGCGCTGGAACGGCAATCCCAGCGCGACGGGAATATCTCGCACGGGCATTTCAAACTGCTGGTCCTTCTCAGCGCCGCGGAGAATCAGACGATGGGCCTCAAAGTGCTCGCCGGCGAGTTGCGCTTCTCGCCCAGCCGCGTCAGCCACACGCTCACTGTCCTGGAACGCCAGGGTCTGGTCACCCGCGGACGTGTACCGGCGGGACGACGTGCCTACGAGGCCACCCTGACCTCGCAAGGTCGGCTGCTCGTGGTACGGGTGCTACGCGCGCAGCGCGCAGAAATACGAGACGTCCTTTTCGATAACTTGGGCGCATCCGATACCGTCGCCCTCGGCAGGATCAGCGCGCGTGTTGTTGAAGTCCTCGACCAGGCAGACGCTTAACACAAGTGTCGCAGGCCGGCGTTGACCCTCGGGGCTGCCCGATTGCTTTCGGTTGGCGTTCGCGACAGTCGTGCTCGATGCGCCAGGGGCTTCGTGTCCAGCAGGACCAGCCCCCAGGGCCGGCATGTGTTCGAAGGCGTGCCGGCACAGTGCGGTGCCCACATGGTGTCGTCGATGTCGGGTCGACACGGTGAAGATTTCCGCTGATTTCCCGGCGCGGTGCGACGGCGGTCACAACGATCCCCGTTGACAGAGTTTTTTCGCGTCCACGCTTTTGCTGAGACGTTCCGGTGTGCACCATCCCGACCGTCGAATCCGCAGAGATGGAGAATTGAAAAGTGGTCGAATTATCCTTCGCGCAACTGCATCCCTCGCTGGACGATCCCGTCCTGCTTTCCATGAATCTGCTGAACGACATCGCCTCGGACCACCCGCAGGCGGTGTCCTTCGCCGCCGGCCGGCCCTACGAGGAGTTCTTCCGGGTCGAGCAGCTCTCCGGCTACCTGGACACCTTCGTCACACACCTCACCGAGGTGGTGGGGCTGACGGACGAGGAGGCCCGAAGAACCCTGTTCCAGTACGGGCGGACGAAGGGCATCATCCACGACCTGGTCGCCCGCTACCTTGAGATCGACGAGGGCATCACCGTCGACCCCGACGCGGTGGTGGTGACCGTCGGCAGCCAGGAGGCGATGTTCCTGACGCTGCGGTCCCTGCGCGCCGCCCCGCAGGACGTCGTCCTCGCCGTCGAGCCCACCTACTTCGGACTGACCGGCGCCGCGCGCCTGCTGGACATGCCCGTGCTGGGCGTCGGGGACGGAGACGGTGGGCTCGACCTCGCCGACCTCAAGCGTCAGGTGGCGGCGGCCCGCGCCCGCGGACAACGGCCGCGCGCCCTCTACCTCGTGCCCGACTTCGCCAACCCCACCGGGGTGAGCCTGGACCTGGCCACCCGGACCGCCCTGCTCGACCTGGCGGCCGATCTCGATCTGCTGATCATCGAGGACAACCCCTACGGCCTCTTCCAGGCTGACCCCGCCACCCGGCCGCCGACACTCAAGGCGCTCGACACACGGCACCAGGTCGTGCACGTCGGCTCCTTCGCCAAGACCGGCCTGCCCGGCGCCCGCGTCGGCTTCGTCGTGGCCGACCAGCCCGTCATCAGGGACGGCCGCCCGGTGGGCACGCTCGCGGACCAGCTGTCGCTGATCAAGAGCAACGTCACTCTCAACACCTCACCCGTCGCCCAGGCCGTCATCGGCGGCAAGCTTCTGCGCCACGGGTGCAGCATGCTCGCCGCGAACAAGCGTGAGATCGAGGTTTACCGCGCCAACCTGCGGCACGTGCTGGCCGGCCTCGCCGCGCGCTTCGCCGCCGGCGGCCCGGTGACGTGGAACACCCCGGCCGGCGGGTTCTTCGTCGTCCTGACGGTGCCGTTCGCCGTGGACGACCGTTCGCTGCGCAGATCGGCGCGCGACCACGGGGTCATCTGGACCCCCATGCACCATTTCCACACCGGCATGGCCTCCTCACACCAGATTCGGCTGTCCTTCAGCCTGCTTGACGACGCGTCGATCGACGAGGGACTCGACCGGCTGACCGCCTTCGTGACGGCCGAGGCCCAGGCGCCCGCTCATTCCGCCTGATCGCCGGCTTTTCTCCCGCCCCCCGGTCCGGCCGGAAAGCTGCCATCGCAAGCAGCCGTCCATATGCACAAGAGATCGTGTCCGACGCCTGACGTGACAGAGGGTGTCGGCCGGTCCGAAATCCGCCCTCCGTCTCTGTGCGGAAAACACGCTGCTCTGTCGACGACATCCCCGTCGGCCTGCCCGCGTGCCGTCGCACGGGTGATTTGGTGACCATTCGGCCCGTAAAGGATGCCAATGATCAGACACATTGTGCTGTTCAAGTTCAAGCCAGGCTTCGACTGGCAGGATCCCGCGGCCCTCGCGGCCGAGCGGTCCTCGCGGCTCGTCGGCGAGCGGGTGCCCGGCCTCCTGCACTGGCAGGTGGGCCGCAACACCGCCGACCGTCCGATCGCCTACGACTTCGCCGCGATCGGCCTGCTGCCCGACCAGGACGCCTTGCGCAGCTACCAGGACCACCCCTTCCACCAGGAATCCGCGGCGCTGTGGCGCGCCGTCAGCACCTGGGTTGTCGCCGACATCGAGGAGTAACGCATGACCGTCGAGCTGGGCTGGATCGACATCCGGCCCGCACCGGCCGGGCCCCCGGCCATCGGAACGCTGGGCCCCGAGGGCACGAGCAGCGAGCAGGCCGCCTCTCTGCTGCGGACCCGCTTACCCGACGGGCCGCCGATCGTGCTGAGGGCGACCTACGAACAGGCCTTGGAGGACCTGAAGGCCGGCACCGTCAGCCATGTGGTCGTCGCCAACGCCTACCGGGACATCCACCACTTCTACATGGCCGACGACATCGCACTGGCCGGCGTCTTCGTCATGGACACCCCGCTGTACGGCATCGCCCGGCGCGCCGACGGCGGTCCGCTGCCCAACCGCCCAAGCGTGGTGACGCACCCCTCGCCGCGACCGTTGGTCGACCAACTACTTCCCTCCCTCTACCAGTTGCCCGAAGTGGCCACCGCGGACTCCACCAGCCAGGCGGCCCAGGCCGTGGCCGAGCGCCGCTACGACCTCGCGCTCACCACCGAACCGGCCGCCACACGGCACGGACTGCGTTTCATCTCCCGGCTGCGCCCGATCCGCATGGTCTGGTCGGTCTTCGTCCGCACCTGAGCCCGCACCCGACCGCCCCACACCTTCTTCCAAATCGCCGGATCCGCCGTCAGATCGCCCTCCACTGGAGCTAGTTGACGCGTCAAGGGTCGGCACCTAATGTGGGTGACGCGTCAACCAAGTGGTTTGGGGTCGCCGGCCGGTCAGCCCGTAGTCGGCTCACCGTAGGCATCGAGATTTCGGTGCGCTGCCTGAGGCCCGTGGACGCGAACCTCCAGCAAGGGAATCCCATGAGCACTGAGAACAAGGCCGGACTCAACGCGCTGCTGACGCCCGAGGAAAGCGTTGTCGTACTGATCGACCACCAGGCGTTCCAGGTCGCCAACCTGCACAGCCACGAACCGACGATGGTCATCAACAACGCCGTCGGGCTCGCCAAGGCCGCCAAGGCGTTCGACGTCCCGACCATTCTGACGACCGTTCTGGAGGAGCGCGGTGGCTTTCTTCTCCAGGGTCTGCAGGATGTGTTCCCGGAGCAGAAGCCGATCAACAGGACCTGGGTCAACACCTGGCAGGACGAGCGCGTCGTGGATGCCGTCAAGGCGACAGGACGCAAGAAGCTGATCATCGCCGGCCTCTGGACGGAGGTCTGTGTGGCCATGCCGGCGATACAGGCGGCGGGCGAGGGCTTCGACGTCTTCGTCGTCACCGACGCGTCGGGCGGTGCCTCGAAGGAGGCCCACGACATGGCGGTGCGGCGCATGATCCAGGCGGGCGTGACCCCGATCACCTGGCTTGCCGTGATGTCCGAGTGGCAGCGCGACTATGCCCGTGAGAAGACCGTACCGGGCCTCGTCGAGGTCATGTTGCAGCACGCCGGTGCCAGCGGTGTGGCCTACGCCTGGGAGACGCAGCTCCTGGCCACGCCCACCGGGAGCGAGGGCTGACATCGCGACCACGCAGGCTCCCATCCGTATCGGGTACTGCCTGTCGCTGACCGGTTCCCTCGCGGACAACAGCCGGTCGGCCCGTCTCGCCCATGAGATCTGGCGCGAGGACATCAACGCTCGCGGTGGACTGCTCGGCCGTCCTGTCGAGTTCGTCCGCTACGACGACCAAGGGAACGCCGACCTTGTTCCCGGGATCTACGAGCGGCTGATCGACGAGGACGAGGTGGATCTCGTCATCGGTGGTTACGGCACCAACACTCTGCTGCCGGCCATGCCGTTGATAGTGGGGCGGGAGCGCTTCTTCGTCGGGCTCATGGGCCTCGGCGTCAACAACGTGCTCGTCTATCCGAACTACTTCGCCATGATTCCCACCGGGCCGGACCCGAATGCCGCACTCACCGAAGGGTTCTTCGCTCTCGCCGCGGAGCAGAATCCCCGGCCGGAAACCGTGGCGCTCGTGTCCGCCGACGCCGAGTTCTCGCGAAATCCCATTCTTGGCGCCAAGGCCAATGCCGAGAAGTACGGGATCAAGGTCGTCCACGAGGTCACGTATCCGCTGTCGACCGAGGATTTCACACCGCTCATCGACGCCGTCGCGGAAAGTGGCAGTGAGCTGTTGTTCCTGTGTTCGTACCTGGCCGACTCGGTCGGTCTGGTGCGAACCATCCGGTCGCACCACTACCGGCCGAAGATGGTCGGCGGTGCCATGATCGGTCCGCAGAACACAGCGGTGAGGACGAAGCTCGGCCCGTCGCTCAACGGTTTCGTGAACTACGAGTACTGGGCGCCGGTGCCCAAAATGATGTTCCCGGGCGTTCGGGAGCTGCTGAACACCTACCAGGAACGGGCCGGCGAAGCCGGTGTCGACCTCCTGGGGCACTACATGGTGCCCCTCGCCTACGCCCAGATGCAGGTGGTCGCCCAGGCCGTCGAAGTGACCGGCGGTTTCGACGACGCGAGCCTCTCGGCGTACACACGGGAGAACACCTTCCCGACCGTCATGGGCGATGTCAGGTTCGGGGTCAAGGGTGAGTGGTCGGAGCCGCGCGTCCTGCAAGTCCAGTTCCAGGGAATTACCGGCCATGAGCTCGGTCAATTCCAGAACGGGTCGAGGCAGATCGTCGTGGCACCGCCGGAGTCGTCCTCCGGAGAGCTCATCTTCCCCTACGCGGAGGCTCTCACCGACGAGTGACGGAGGGCAACCGCGGTGCTACGACAACGGGTCGCCGGATATTCCGGCGACCCGTTGTCGATTGACCCAGGCCTTGAGGGTGCCGGATGCGGCAGGCGCAAGTTGATGCGTCAACCGGATTGGGTTAGTGTGCAACGAGACTCACGCGGAGGACTGCGGAGGACTGAGGGAGGACACATGGCAGTGGAAGTGAGCGACGCTCCCGGAGCCAAGCGGTACGAGGCCCGGGTCGACGGAAAGGCCGAGGTCGCCGGCATCGCGGAGTACATCCGCACCACGCAACTGGTCGCGTTCGTACACACCGAGGTCTCGCCGGAGTACGAGGGCAGGGGAGTCGGGTCGGCGCTGGCCCGCACCGCCCTCGACGAGGCGCGGGCCGCGAACCTGCGGGTGCTGGCCACCTGCCCGTTCTTCGCGGGGTGGATCGCCCGGCACCCCGAGTACCAGGACCTGCTGTACCAGTCCCGCAGCAAAGTCAGCGACTGAACGGCCAGACATGGCAACGACGGAGGCCGGCATGAGCGGCGGAACCGAGAAGAAGGCGTACAAGGGCCAGTCGATCACTGTGACCTTCGAGGCCGGGCGGTGCTTGCACGCCGCCGAATGCGTCCACGGCCTGCCGGAGGTCTTCGACCCGGGCGAGCGTCCGTGGATCCGGCCCGACGGTGCCGAGGCCGAGCGCGTGGCCGAAGTGGTGCGTCGCTGTCCCTCGGGTGCACTGCAGTACGAACTCATGGACGGCGGGGCGGAGCCCCCGAACCGGTCCGCGCAGATCACGCGCAACAGCTGATCGCACATGGCGAGTTGAGCGCGGGCACACCAGAACGGCCGCGGGCCGAGACCAGGGCCCTCCTGTGCGGGTGCGGACAGAGCCGTCTTCAGCCGTACTGCGACCACGCTGGGCCCTGCGGTCGGACAGCGCCGGGCTGACTCGCACTCTCGCACGTGAATGCCCCAGAGGAGCCAGGAGTCGAGCAAATGTCCCTCACAGTGCAGTTCTCCGAGTACGGCACCACCGACGTGCTGCGGGTCATCGATGTTCCGCCGCCCACCGCGGGCCCTGGCCAGGTACGGCTCACGGTGCGGGCCGCAGGTGTCAACCCGATCGACTGGAAGATCCTGCGCGGGTACATGAGCCAGGTGATGCCCCTCGACCTCCCCGGTGGTCTCGGGTCCGACGTGGCCGGTGTGGTCGACCAAGTGGGGGAAGGCGTGACCGCCTTCAGCGTGGGGGACGAGGTGCTGGGAGCCTCCATCACTCCGTCCTACGCCCAGTTCGCCCTGGCCGACCCGGCCGCGCTGGTCGCCAAGCCGGCCTCTGTCCCGTGGGAGGTGGCCGGAACCCTGGCCGGCTCGGGCATCACCGCCTGGGAGGTGCTGAACAAGCTCAAGATCGCCGAGGGTGAGACGCTCCTGGTCCACGCCGCAGCCGGTGGTGTCGGCACGTTCGCCGTGCAGCTCGCCGTCGACCGGGGCGTGCGCGTCATCGGCACCGCGAGCGAGAGCAACCACGAGCTGCTCCGCTCCCTCGGCGTGAAGCCGGTCACCTACGGCAAGGGACTGGCCGAGCGCGTACGGGGCATCTCCCCCAGGGAGTCGACGCGGTCCTCGACGCCTCCGGCCGCGGTGAGATCCCGGACTCCATCGAACTCGCGGGCGGCCCGGCGCGTGTCCTCTCCCTCGCGGCCTTCGACGCGGCCGGGAGCGGTATCCAGATCCACATGAGCGAGCCCGGAGCGGGCGGGTCCCAAGCGCTCAGGGACATCCTCGCCCTCATCGAGGGGGGTCGGCTGCGGGTGCCGATCCAGCGGACGTACCCCCTCGGCGAGGTGGCGACCGCACTGGAGGTCAGCCAGTCGGGGCACCTGGGCGGCAAGCTCGTACTGCTCCCCGCGTAAGGGTGCGACCTCCCGCGAACAACGACAGCGTCTTGCCGATCATGGTCGAGCCGGATGAGCGTGCCGGCGAGATGCGCACGAGCTGATGCCGCTGTCCAAGAGCAAGCGTGGAACACAGGGGATTTGATCCTCCGGGCCTCGACGCCCACAGCGACTAGAAAGGGCAAGTAAATGGGGTACATCACCGTAGGCGATGAAAACAGCACGCCGGTCGAGCTCTACTACGAGGATCAGGGCGAAGGCCGGCCCGTCGTCCTGATCCACGGATATCCACTGAACGGTCACAGCTGGGAGCGCCAGACGCGAGATCTCCTGGCCGCCGGATACCGCGTCATCACCTACGACCGCCGGGGCTTCGGCAAGTCGTCAAAGGTGAACTCCGGGTACGACTACGACACCTTCGCCGCAGACCTGAACACCGTGCTGGAGACGCTCGACCTTCGCGACGCCGTCCTGGTGGGCTTCTCGATGGGTACGGGCGAACTCGCCCGTTACGTCTCACAATTCGGACATGAAAGGGTCGCCAAGCTCGCGTTCCTGGCCTCGCTGGAGCCTTTCCTCGTCGCCCGGGACGACAACCCCGAGGGTGTGCCGCAGAAGGTCTTCGACGGAATCGAGGCAGCGGCGAAAGATGATCGGTACGCCTGGTACACGCAGTTCTTCTCGGACTTCTACGATCTTGAGGAGAACCTTGGCAGTCGGATCAGCCAGGAGGCCGTCACCGCGAGCTGGAACGTGGCGATATCGAGTGCACCCGTGGCGGCCTACGCGGTTGTTTCCGCTTGGATCGAAGACTTCCGCACCGACGTCGAAGCCGTCCGCGACAGCGGCAAGCCGACTCTGATCCTGCACGGCACAGCCGACAAGATCCTGCCCATCGACGCTACCGCCCGCCGCTTTCGACGGGAATTGCCCGAGGCGCAGTACGTGGAGATCGAGGGCGCCCCGCACGGGTTGCTCTGGACACACGCGGATGAGGTCAATTCAGCCCTGCTCTCCTTCCTCGGCTAGATCCGAGAGCATGCGTCATCGGCCGTTGGCCACGGGGTGCGGTCCGTTACTCGCGGCGCACCCCGGAGCGGTGTTGGCGGCGTGAACGGCTGCCCCCGCCTCCAATGGGAGCGGGGGCAGCCGGCGGGAACATACGCCTGACTTGAGTGTTCCACTCGGTAGCCGGATCTCCCGGCATCGAGAGGCAGGAACGTCGTGACCGACACGCCGCGCGCCGAGCGTCACGACGCCCGACACGGGACTGCCTCAGTTGACATCTGATCTGTACCGGCCTGAGGTCGGTCCGTAACCGCAAAAGCGCGCACCGATGCCACCGGCCGCGACGCCTCTCCCGCTTGCGACACAAGGACCTGCCTCATGAAGACTCCCGTGCCCGACTACCTGGACGAAGTGCTCGACAGCCTGCGTGGCGACACCAGCGGCGCCAACGCCGACTACATCCCCGAGCTCGCCGAAGCCGATCCGGAACGTCTCGGTATCGCGCTGACCACGACACTCGGTCGCACTTACGCCGCCGGCGACGCCGACACGGAGTTCTCCATCCAGTCGATCTCCAAGCCGTTCGCCTACGCGGCCGCCATCATCGATCGCGGCCTCGACCGCGTCCTGGATGTCGTCGGGGTCGAGCCATCGGGCGAGGCATTCAACGAGCTCTCCCTCGAAGGGGGGACCCACCGGCCCAAGAATCCCATGATCAACGCCGGAGCCATCACCGTGCATTCGCTCCTGGTCGGCGCGGAGGCCAGTGAGGACGAGCGCGTCGACCGTGCCCTGGCGTTCTTTTCCCGCCTCGCGGGCCGGGACCTGCGGGTCGACGAGCGTGTGTGCGCTTCAGAGCTGGGCTCCGCGCACCGCAACCTTGCCCTCGCCTACATGCTGCGCACCTACGGCATTCTCGACGGGGACGTGCCGTCCGTCGTCGCGGGATATACGCGCCAGTGCTCGATCCTGGTCACCGTCCGGGACCTCTCCGTGATGGCCGCGACGCTCGCCACCGGAGGTGTCCAACCCGTCACCGGTGAACGGGTCATGGACCCCGCCATCGCCCGGCAGGTCATGGCCGTGATGGCCGCGGCCGGGATGTACGACGCGGCGGGCGACTGGCTCACCCGCGTCAGCATCCCCGCCAAGAGCGGCGTCGCCGGGGGCATCGTCGGCGTCCTGCCCGACCGGGTGGGCATCGGAACCTTCTCCCCGCGCCTGGACTCCTACGGCAACAGCCAGAGAGGGCGCCGCGCCTTCGAGCGGCTCTCCCAGGACATGGGGATGCACCTGTTCTCCTCCGATCAGGGGCGGCTCGACGCCGTCGACGTGAGCGAGTCACCGGGCACGGTCACCTTCGCGCTGCGGGGCAACGTCCAACTCACGGCCGCTTCGGAGCTCTTGGACCTGATGGCCGACTCGGACGGTGTGGCCGACGTGGTTCTGGACGTCACCAGGGTCCATTCCTTCTCCGATCTCGGCCGTCGCATGTCGCTCGAAGGGCTGCGCCGACTGCGGCTGGACGGACGCAAGGTCGCCGTCCGGGACCCCTCGGGCGTGCTGCCGGACCCTGACCTGGGAGACGGCAGTTACCCCGATGCCTTCTGACCGGCCCCATCCCCCTGGATCCTCAAGGAGAAGCGTCCGATACCGATGGCTTCAGCTGCCGCCGCACCAGAAGAGTCAGTCAGGACGTGGCGCGGTCGGCGACGCGCCCTCGCAGAACCTCGAGTTTCTCTCCCAGACTGCCGATCGCTATGGAGAGGTGTCCCTGCTCGGGTTCCAGATGAGCCTCAGCCGTGGGCAGGTGCTCGGCCAGCCACTGGCCGTGCGTGACCGGGACCATCTGGTCCACGGTGCCGTGCCACAGCTCGATCGGCGCGACGACAACACCGAAGTCAAAACCCCACGGGCTGGTGAGCGCGGCCAGGTCCGCGACCCAACCCTCGTCCCCTCGGGACAGACCATGGTCCATGTTGGCCGCGTTGTCCGCACCGTACTCGGCGGTCAGCACCGCCAGGTCCACGGAGGGAAGCAAGGAGGCCATCTCGGTCCCGACATCCGCCGGCGTGTTGCCCCGGACCGCCGAAGCCATCTGCCCCACGAGCTCGCGCATCGCCGATTCGCCGTGTCCGACCGTCCCGAACTGCGCGACGTTCTGCGCGCCCATGCCCTCGACGTAGTCGAGGCCGTCGGCGTCGAACGGCGCGAACGAGGAGACGAGCAGCACGCCCTCAACGTTCTCAGGAGCCACGGCTGCCCCGGCCAGCGCATGTGGTCCGCCGGCGGACCACCCGACAACGAAGTAGCGCTCGACGCCAAGGTGGGTGAGAAGGAAGGCACAGTCAGTGGCCGTATCGGCAACAGTCCGGCCGGTGGCGGGACTTGACGCGCCGTATCCCGCCCTTGAGTACGTGACCACCCGGAACCCGCGCGCTGTCATCGAACCCAGGACCGTGTCCATCGGGACGGCCGAGCCGGGCATGCCGTGGTGGAACAGGGCGACCGGTCCTGTGCTCGGTCCTTGCACTTCATACTCGAGATCGCGCCCGTCGGGCAGCCGCAACAGTGGCACTGGAGTCTCCGTCAACTTCTAGATCGAATAGAGCGCGGGCCTGGTCGCAACGGCCGCTGTGATCGGGGGACATGTGCCCAGCCGACCGTGCGGGACACGCGCGACATGGGAAGGAACCATCCTCCCGTCTTGATCATTCCCCCTCGCGGAAACAGCTCGCGTCGAAGAACGAGCGCGGTCATCGTTCCCGTCTTGACCATGTCTGAGGAGATCGTTTCATGGCGATTGATTGGCCGGCTTTCCTGCTGGCGTCCCTGACCATCTCGGTGATCCCGGGAGCCAACCAGTTGCTGGGCCTACGGAACGCGTACCGGCAGGGGCCCCGTATAGCGCTCCTCGCCGTAGGCGGCAGGCTGGCCGCGTTCGCCGTGATGATAGTGCTGGTCAGCGCCGGCCTTGGCACGCTGCTTCTGCAGTCCGAACGGTTGTTTACCTTCATCAAGTGGACCGGGGTGGTCTACCTGCTGTATCTCGGGGTGGGGATCCTGCGGTCGTCGCGGCGCGTGGCACCAGGAGCCGCCGACGACGCGACGACGCACGCGGACTCACGGGCACGCGGCGTGTGGGCGCTGAGCCGTGAGGAGTTCGTCGTGGCCGGCACCAATCCCAAGGCCGTGCTGCTGTTCGCGGCGCTGCTGCCCCAGTTCGTGTCCGGTCCGGGACCGCTCACCGCAGGTCTCCTGACGGTCGGCGTGGCCTACCTGGCGGTGGAGTTCGCCGTCGCGGTCGGTTACGCGGTGGTGGGTGCGCGACTACGGCGTGCCTTCGTGTCGGCACGAGTCGACCGCGTCATCCAGCGCACGACCGGTGTGTGCCTGATCGGGTTCGCCGCGTACTTCGCGACCAGCCGACAGCCCGCCTGACACTGATCCCCGTGCGCTCCTGAGCCCCCCAACCCCTGGGCGCGGGCCGGCGTCCGGGGCCGGTTCCGGGCGGCGCCGGCGTGAGCGGCGCGGCTGAGCACAGGACGCCTCCTTCAGCTTCCGTTCGCGGCCGAGCGCGGTGGCTGCCGTGCCTGGTTCCGGAACTGTGCGGGCGATGATCCGACCACACGGCGGAACGCGGTGCTGAACGCGCTCTCGGACAGGTAGCCCGTGGCCCGTGCGAGCTCGGAGATCGACAGAGTGTCGCGGGCGAGGGCGTCGCGCGCGAGGCCCATGCGCCATTGGATCAGGTACTCCAACGGCGGGACCCCGACGTGGCTCTTGAAGGCCTGGGCGAACGCGGAACGCGACATGTGGCTGATCTCGGCGAGCTCCTTGAGGCTCCAGGAGTGGGCCACGTCCGTGTGCACGGCACGCAGGGCGGCACCGATGCCGTCCTCGTTCAGGGCGCCCAGCCAGCCGGTGGGCCGGTCGGTCTGACCGGCGTGAGCACGCAGCATGTGCACGAGCAGGATCTGTGCGAGGTGGTTCTGCACCAGCGGGCCGCCGGCGGCGGCGACCCCGACCTCCGTGGCCAGGAGATCGATCAGCTGCGCGAGCCGCGTGCCATGAGGATCTGCCACGCGGACGATCACGAGCGGCGGCAGAAGACTGGTCAGGAGGGCCGCGTTCCTCTCGTCGAACGCGATGTGCCCGACGCAGAGGTAGAGGTCCTCCTCGGACTCCGGGCCGATCCGCACGGTCCCGTCTTCGGCACCCGCCCACACCGGCTTCGCAGGGCGCGGGCTCGCGTCGAGCGTGCTGGCCAGCACGTAAGGCGGCGGGTTGCCCAGCATGAAGGTGTCACCCTCCCGCAGGAGCACCGGCTCGTGCCCTTCGAGGATCAACCAGCACGTGCCGCGCACGAGGCCCCCGATTCGCACGTGCAGGAACGTGTCGAAGCGCAGAGCCCACTCTCCCGCGGCCCGGAGATTGGGCCCGATCACCGTGCGGGGCCGGAGCAGGCCGATCGCGTCAGCCACTGGATCCCGAAATCCGAGCACCGACGACACCTCCTGGACGATACGTAAAGAATGCCGGACTTTACATCATGGATAGTATCCCCGATCTCCCGCAGTATCGAAGTCGAACGGATCGGCATCAAGAGAGTGATGGAGACACCCACATGGGACAGCTGGAAGGCAAGACGTCGGTGGTCACCGGGGGCAGCACCGGTATCGGTCTGGCCACCGCCGTACGGCTGGCGGACGAGGGCGCGTACGTGTTCGTCACCGGCCGACGCGAGTCCGAGCTGGAGGCCGCCGTCAAGACCATCGGAGCGGACCGGGCCACGGCGGTCGTCGGCGACATCTCGAAGCCGGAGGACCTGGACCGGCTGTACGAGGCCGTCCGGGCGCGAGGCAGGGGTTTGGACGTGCTCGTGGCGAACGCGGCGATCGGTGCGTTCGTGACGCTCGAACAGACCACCGAGGAGCACTTCGACCAGACCTTCGCGGTCAACGTCCGAGGCACATTGTTCACCGTGAAGAAGGCGTTGCCGCTGCTCAACGACGGAGCCTCGGTCGTCCTGGTCGGTTCGACGGCCGGCGACCGTGGAGTAGAGGCGTTCGGTGCGTACGCGGCGTCGAAGGCGGCCGTCCGGTCGTTCGCGCGGACGTGGTCCAACGAGCTCAAGGACCGCGGCATCCGGGTCAACGTGATCTCGCCGGCATGGATCGAGACTCCCGGAGGCACCGCCGCTTTCGGCGACGAGGAAACCGCTCGGGCCGTCAAGGAGAACGTCGCCGCGACCGTGGCCAAGGGCCGCATGGGTCAGCCCGAGGAGGCCGCCGCGGTCGTGGCCTTCCTGGCCTCGGAACAGAGCAGCTACGTCGTCGGCTCGAACATCTACGTCGACGGTGGCACGAACCAGATCTGAGCAGGCACCACACGGTGGGTGGCATCTGAAGCGTTCCACGTTCCATGCCGCGACTACCAGGAGCGTGCGGTGAACCGCCCGTCGCCTCGCCCACCGCCCTTGCCTGGACGGGGCCGTCGGCGGCCTTCGCCGCGGCCCTGTCCTGCTCGGCCTGGACCCCTTCAGCTGCTTGGCCAACTCCTCGGCCAGCGTGTCCAGTTCACTCCGGCGAGCCATGATCCGCTCGTCGTGCGCAAGCACATGCGTGCCCACCTGCACGCCGCGGGGATCAACCGGCCAGGCCTGACGCCCTACAGCCCGCGCCACTTGGTCATCACCCTCGCCCTGGAAGTCGGCGTCCCCGAGCGCGACGTCGGCGTCGGCCTACCGGGGGGGCACCTCACAGACGACCGCCGCGCCGGCGGCGAAGACCACCAATACCTGGCCTTCGACACCGGCCGTTCGCGGCGATGGCGTAGCCGGGCGCCCGCATGCGTCGGGCTCTGCGTGGCTGAGCCCGACTGGGTCAGCCCGCGAGTTGCTTCTTCAGGGCCTCGGCGTCGTGGACGGCCGACATCTGCACGAACTTCCCGTCGCGGATCCGGTAGATGGCGAACTCGTCGATCTCGATCGGAGCACCCGTGGGAGCCACCCCGAGCCATTCCTTGGTCGGGGTGCCGTGGTTGACGGAGTGGCAGGCCAGAGTTTCACCGTTGATCGCCACCTCCTTGATCTCCCAGTGGAAGTCGGGAACCGCGTCGGTGATGCTCTTGAGCGCCGCGACGACGTCCGCGCGAGTGGCCGGCTCGCCGTGCGAGAGGATGGACTCGTTGACGAACTCGTCCATGCGGTCGAACTCATGAGCGTTGAGCGCCTCGCAGTAGCGGTCGTAGAACTCACGCATGTTGAAGTCGGACATGACTGCCTTTCTCGCCCGGTGTCCGGGCTGTACTCGTGTGCTCATCACTTGCGACACCCGTCGCGGGTCTCGCTGCGGCGGCCGTTGCCGACGGGTGCAACTGCTCCGTCGCAGATGAAATTCCAACCGGTCCAGTCTCCCGAGTCAGGCCCTCAAGAGCCGCACGCTCCTGGTCCGACAACACCAGCTGCCCGGTCCCGCTCCTGCGGTGTCTCCTAGGCGACGACGCGCTCAACGGCGTAGATGCGCAGCAGGTCGTGCAGGGTGTAGCGCCCCGGCGCGCGTGCGGTGAGCAGGTGGGCGCCGGTGAGCTCCACGAGCAGGCGTTGCGTCTTCGCCGAGGAGAGCCCGGCGAGGGCCGCCGCGGCGGGCGCGGAGAGGTCGGGGCCGGAGTGCAGTCCCAGTAGGCTGAACAGCCGGGCGGCCGGTGCGGACAGGGCTTCGTAGGACAACGAGAACACGGCGCGTATATCCGTGGTGAGGTCGTACCCGGTGAACGCGTCCAGGCTGCCCTGGTTGTCGCGCAGTTCCTGGGCGATGGCGTCGAGCTTGAACGCCGGGTAGGTGGCCGCCCGGGCGGCGATGATCGCGAGGGCGAGCGGCAGCCGGGCGCAGCGCGTGATCAGCTCGTCCGCCGCCCGGGGCTCCGCCGCCAGCCGTGCGGCGCCGATGCGGCGCGCGAGGAAGTCGTGCGCCTCGGCGGGCGTCAGCGGGTTGAGCGTCAGCGGGTGTGCCCCGTCATTGGCGACCAGGCCCGTCAGCTGGCTGCGGCTGGTGACGATGACCAGGCAGCCGGAGGAGCCCGGCAGCAGAGGGCGGATCTGCTCGGCGTTGCGGGCGTTGTCGAGGAGGATCAGCATCCGGCGCCCGGCGAGCAGGCTGCGGTACAGCGCCGCTTGTGCGTCGAGGGAGGCGGGAATGCTCTGCGCGGGTACGCCGAGCGCGTCGAGGAAGATGCGGATGGCCTCCGCCGGTGGCATGGCTGAGCTGGTCGGATGGAGGCCGCGCAGGTTGATGTACAGCTGACCGTCGGGGAAGCGGTGGGCGATCCGGTGCGCCCAGTGCACGGCCAGGGTGGTCTTGCCGATGCCCGCCATGCCGCCGATCGCGCTGATCAGCAGTGTGGTCGGCTGCTCTCCGTCGTCGGGCAGCAAGCCCTTGAGCTGCACCAGTTCGGCTTCCCGGCCGGTAAAGGTGGCCAGGTCGGCGGGCAGCTGCGCGGGGCGGGCCGCTTGCCTCGTTGCCGGGGATGCGATCGGGTCTGTGCCCTCCCCCCGGGGCTCCTGGGACTCTGCGGACGCTGAGGCGGACAGGTCGAGCGCCGCGTCGGCCGCCAGGATGCGGTTGTGCAGCTCCCGCAGGGCCGCGCCGGGCTCTATGCCCAGCTCGGCCACCAGGGTGCTGCGCGTCTTGCGGTACGCCGCCAGCGCCTCGGCCTGCCGCCCCGACCGGTACAGCGCCAGCATCAACAGCCGGCACAGCTGTTCGCGCAACGGGTGCTCGCCGGCCAGCGCGGTCAGCTCGGCGATCACCTCGCTGTGGCGCCCGAGCTGGACATCGATGTCCAGCCGGGTCTCCAGCGCGACCAGCCGCACCTCGGTCAGCCGGGAGCGCTCGGCCTCGGCCAGCGGGCCGGGCAGTCCGGCCAGCGGCGCCCCCTCCCACCCGTCGAGCGCGGCGTGCAGCAGCTCCGCGGCGGCCGGCACCTCGCCCGTGGCGCGCAGCTTCTTCGCCTCGGCGACACGCTGCTCGAACACACCCAGGTCCAGGGCGCGTCCCGGGACACGGGCCAGGTATCCGTCCGCCGCCGAGACCACCACCTGCGGGGACTCACCGGCGTCGCGTCCGGGTTCGAGCACCTTGCGCAGCCGGGACGCATAGGTGCGCAGCACGGACAGGGCTGCGGACGGCGGCTCCGCGCCCCATATGGCGTCGATGAGTTCGGCGACGGTGACGGGGCGCCCGCGCCGCAGCAGCAGCGCTGCCAGCACCACTCGCTGCTGCGGCGAGCCCAAGTCCAGCTCACGTTCGCCGTGCCACGCCCTGACCGGTCCCAGCACAGCGAAGCGCAGGGAATCCTCCTGCTCCGCGTTCATGGACGTGGTCCGCACAGCCGAGATCACCGGTGGCGTGCCGGCCGCCAGGCGATCTGAGACGGGCGGTTTGTCATACCGCTGGACACATGTGGTCTTCATGGTGATCAGTTCTTCCGGATTCGTCTCGGGATGAACGCTGTCACTAAAGAGGTGAAGGCCGGCCGGAGAGGCGGCAGGTGGCGCTGCCGGTTCTGGCGACCGTGAGCGGCATGTGATTCACGGGGGTCGGGACGGCCTTGGTGGTGGAGCCCCCGCAGGTGACGGTCTCGTCGCCGGGCGCCGCGGGTCGGCGGCGCCCGGCGAGGCTCATCGGCGTGGTTCCCAGCGGAAGAGGCGGGAGGCCAGCCCGACGGCGACGACGACCCAGCCCAGTGTGGGGACCAGCAGGATCACCGAGTCCGCGACAGGTACGCCGCCGTCCCAGGCATTGACCACCAGTTCGGTCGCGGCGCCGCCAGGAAGCAGCCGCTTGAGCAGGGCGAGGTCCTCAGTGCCGGTGAGGCCCACCCAGCTGGCGACCGCGATCACCGACAGGCTGACGGGTAGCGTCGTCACCTGAGCGTGCTCCGGCGAGTTCGTGAGCCCCGCGGTGGCGAGTGCCAGGCCCACCATCATGGCCAGCGTGGCCAGGACGGCGGCCGCGAGGAGCGGGATCTGGGACGGTTCGGTGGCGACCGCGCCCAGCACGGTCAGGATCGCGACCGTTTGGACCAGCGCGATGACAGTGACCGGCACCAGCAGCCCGGTGAGGATGTCGACGTCGCCCGCGGCGGTGGAGCGCAGCCGTTTGAGGAAGAGGTTCTGCCGACGCGAGGCCAGCGTGGTCACGGCCGTGGTGTAGAGCCCGAAGGCCATCACGGTGAACATCACGATCGCCGCGATGTAGCCGAGGCCGGCCATCTCCTCGAAGATCTCGTACTGGTAGACGAAGTACGCGCTGATGGCGACCGGCACGATAAGACCGGTGACCAGAACGAGCCGGTTCCGGAAGATCTGGATCAGCTCACTGCGAGCGATCGCGTACATGGGGTTGGGTCCCTTCGGGGCAGAGCGTTGGTGGGTTCAGCCGCCGGTGATGGCGCGGAAGACATCGTCGAGGCGGGTCGGACCGGACTCCAGTTCCCGGAAGTCCACCCCGGCGTCGTGAGCCCAGCCCAGGAGGCGGTAGAGGTCCTCCTGCAGTCTGAAGGTCTCCACCCGGAAGGCCCCGTCCACCTGCACAGTTCCCATTGGCGGCTTCGGAGCACCGGCCGGGAGAGCGAAGGTGATCACGGACGGCAGGGTGTGCGTCAGTTCGACGACGGTCCCCTCACGGTGGAAGGTGCCCTGGTGCATGAGCCCGATGCGATCGGCCCTTTGCTGCGCCTCCTCCAGGTAGTGAGTGGTGAGCACGACCGTGGATCCCTCGTCGCGCAGTCTGTCCACGGCGGCCCAGAGCGCGTCGCGGGACTGGATGTCCAGGCCGGTCGTCGGCTCGTCCAAGATGACCAGCTCGGGCCCGCCGTACACGGCGGTGGCGAAGTCCAGACGGCGTTTCTCGCCGCCGGAGAGTTGCGACACCTTGGTGCCCGCCTTGTGGGTCAGACCCACGATGCCCAGGACGCGGCCGACGTCGTCGTGCCGCCGGGTCAGCGTGCCGATCAGCCGGACCGACTCCTTCACCGTGAGATCCGGGGAGAAGCCGCTCTCCTGGAGCATGATGCCCATCCGCGTGCGCACGGCAGCGCGGTCGCGGGGGCTTTGCCCCAAGACGCGGACGGTGCCCGACTCGGCCGGGCGGTGTCCCTCGATGACCTCGAGGGTCGAGGTCTTGCCTGCGCCGTTGGTGCCGAGCAGCGCGTAGAACTCACCACGCCCTACCTGGAACGACAGGTCCTTCACGGCATGGAAATCGCCGTAACGGACGTTGAGGTTCGCGACCTCGATGACTGCTGTAGTGGACATGCCTCGATTCCACCGACCGCGACGCGCTCCCGGTAGTGGCTTCGCATCACGTCCGCGCTATGACAATCCTGGCAGCCATGTATGACGCAGTGTCACTGGTCTACCGGAAGCTCCGCACGGATACTGGCTGGACCATGTCTGAAATTACCGAGGCGACAACACAGGGACGGCTGCGACGGCTCAACCTGATCACGCTGCTCCCGGTGGTCGCTGTCGGTGGGGTGTTCCTGGTAGCGCTGGACGCCGATTCCTGGTTGGACGCTCTGGTCCTGGGCCTGGGTGTGGTCGCGGCACTGGTGGCCTTCGTATTCTGGGCGGCAGGCACTCTGGTCCGGGTCGCCGTGCCGTGCCTGGTCCTCACCGCGGGCGTCTGGATCTTCGGTGTCCTGGAGGCCGGGAGTGGGAAGGCGATATTCGGCCTGTCCATCGTGGGCCCGTTGGTCGTGCCGCGGCTGCGCCGCCATCGTGGCGCAGCCGCCGTCACCCTGGTCGCCTACGTCGCCCTCGTGGGCGCGGCACGGTTCCTGATGACGGATGACGACCCGCGTCAGGTGCTGATCACGTATGTCATCTTCCCCGCGGGCCTCACCGCCATCGTGACGGGGCTGATGTTCCCCAACAAGCAGTTCTACGACGTCGTCCACGACTTGGAGGAGTCGCGTCGGCATGAGGCGGAGCTGGCCGTGGTGCGTGAGCGTATTCGGTTCGCCAGCGACCTGCACGACATCCAGGGTCACACCCTGCATGTCGTGAAGCTCAAAGTCGCCCTTGCACAGAAGCTGGTGCACCGCGACCCCGGCCGGGCGGAGCAGGAGCTGCACGAGATCCACTCGCTCGTCAGCGACACCATCGCGCAGACCAAGGAGCTCGTCTACGCACAGCGTCGACTCAACCTCCCCGCTGAACTGGAGAACGCCAAGAATCTGTTCGAGGCCGCCGGCATCGAGGTACACATCCGCCGCGACGCGGACGTGGACAGTCGCGCGGGCGAGCTGCTCGGCCAGGTCCTGCGCGAGACAACGACCAACATCCTGCGGCACGCCGAGGCCCGGGAAGTCCGGATCACTTTGTCCGAGTCAGGCATCACCATCGTGAACGACGGCGTACCGGACGAGCCGCTCCCGGAACTCAGCGGTCTCGCCGTTCTCGAACAACGCGTGGCCGACAACGGGGGAAAGCTCACGGTGGACCAGAAGAACGGGCATTTCCTGACCTTCGCCAACTTCCCGTCGCCCGGTCCCGAGGCACAGGAGGCCCGATGACCACCATCGTTATCGCCGACGACGAGGCACTCTTGCGCAAGGCGCTCGCGGCGCTGCTGCCGCTTGAGGGCGACATCACTGTGCGCGCCGAAGCCGAGGACGGCGAGGACGCCGTCCGTACCACCCTGCGGTACCAGCCCGACGTGCTCGTCCTCGACCTGGAGATGCCCGGCGTCGACGGGCTCAGCGCCGTCTCGGCGATCCGCAGCGTCCTGCCGGACCAGGTGATCCTCATGCTGACCAGGCACGCCCGGCCCGGGGTACTGCGCCGGGCACTGAAGCTCGGTGTCCAGGGATTCGTCAGCAAGTCCGCCGAACCGGCGCACATCGCGTCCGTCATCGCGACCCTGCACGAGGGTCGGCGGTGGATCGACCCGGACGTCTCCGCGCTCGCCCTCATCGACGACTGCCCCCTCACCGACCGCGAGATCGACGTCCTGCGCGCCACGGCCGACGGCTACTCCGCCGTCGACATCGCCGGCCAGCTCCACCTCGCCGAGGGCACCGTCCGCAACTACCTGTCCAATGCGATGCGGAAGACCCAGACCCAGACCCGGCACGAAGCGGCGCGGTACGCCCGCGAACA
Source organism: Streptomyces sp. NPDC050433 (assembly GCF_044458565.1). NCBI lineage: Bacteria > Bacillati > Actinomycetota > Actinomycetes > Kitasatosporales > Streptomycetaceae > Streptomyces > Streptomyces sp. NPDC050433. Next base: position 117,078 of record NZ_JBITIB010000016.1, read on the forward strand.
CGACTGGCTGTGACCACACCCGACGGGTGACCCGGAGTGGGGGCGGAAGCCTCGTTCAGCGCGGAGCGATGCCCGTGTCCGTGGAACGGAGCGCCTCGTCGAGGAGGCCCGCACCGGGGCCCGCCAGCCAGCGGTCGAAGCCCAACAGGAAGGGGAACTCCGTGCGCAACGCGTCGAGGTTCGCGTTTCCCGCCAGCCTGCCGTCGTCGACGAGTGCTTCCAACTTGCTGAGGACCTCGTCCTGTGCCGGCAGCGTCGTCGGCAGACGGCTGTAGCTGATCGGCCGGCCGGCGGCCCGGGTCAGATGCTCGGCCAGGGCGTTGCCGGTGAGAGCGTCACCGGCGATCTCCATGGTGCGGCCGGTGTAGCTTTCGGGTGAGCCGAAGACCGCGGCGACGATGCGGCCGATGTCGTGTACCGCGATGAACTGCATGGCCTGGTCGGGGCGCATCAGGAAGGACAGGTGTCCCCGGTCGAGGCCCATTTCGGGGGTCACCAGGAGCTCCATGAACGTGGCCGGCCGAATGATGGTGCCGGCGATGCCCAGATTCCGGACACGGGCCTCGATACGGCTCTTGGTGTCGAGATGGTCGACGCCCGTTGTCGAGCCCGCGGTGATCGCCGAGCTGTAGACGAGGTGGGCGACGCCGCAGCGCTCGGCGATGTCGGCCACCGCCGTGCCGAAGCGGACCTCGTCCTCGTTGGTCACGTCGGCGCCGGCCTGGCCGGAGTTCGGCTGGACGCTGAAGACACCGTGGGCGCCGGCGAAGGCCACGCGGAGCGAATCCGGATCGCCGAGGTCACCGCGGACGGTTTCGACGCCGGAGGCGGAGAGGGACCGGGCCCGGTGGCCGGACGGATCCCGCACGACCGCGCGCACCCCCCAGCCGTCGGCCCGCAGCGCAGCGGCGACCGATCCTCCCTGCTGCCCCGTGGCGCCGAGGACGACGACGGTTTTGTTGATGTCGGTCATGCCGACCACACCGCACTCCCGGCGATCACGGACATGTTCCTGATGAACATCGCTGATTCTTCCTGAGGCCCTGAGAAGTGAGCCGGAGATGTGCTGGTCACAGGCGTGCTCCAGAGTCCGTAAGGGATGGTTCGTACCGGTGCCGTTACGCTAAAACCTGACGCCAACGTCAGGTGCAAGCGAGACGTCGAGTCGGGTCGGGGGGCCGGGATGCGGATCGGAGAGGTCGCCGCGAAGGCGGGCGTCAGCGTCAGGGCGCTGCGCTACTACGAGCAGCAGGACTTGCTCCACTCCACCCGGAATCCGGGTGGCCAGCGCCAGTATCCGGCCGGCGCCGTCGAACGGGTCAGGCTGATCCAGCGGCTCTACTCCGTGGGCCTGCCCAGCAGAACCATCCGCGAGGTGCTGCCGTTCGCCGACTCCGGTGAAGTGTCACCGGAACTGCTGGAACTGCTCGCGGCCGAACGCGACCGCCTCGACCGGCAGATGACGGACCTGCGGGACGTGCGCGACCGGCTGCACGACTGCATCACGGAGGCGCGCAATCATGACGGAACAGGAAGTCCTTCCTGAAGCAGGGGCGGCGGCCGTGGCGTTCCCTCGCCCGCCCCTCAACTGCCGCTCCGGGGTAGGCGCGCAGGACCAGCCGGCACGGCAAGCGCGGAACATCAGGCGCGGAGCGCGCGTTGGTCTCGGCATGACTGAACTCCGCGTCCTCGGCTCGTCCGACCTCCTCGTTTCCCCCCTCTGCCTGGGTGGCAACGTCTTCGGCTGGACCGCCGACAAAGCACAGTCGTTCGCGGTGCTCGACGCCTACCTCGCCGGAGGGGGCAACTTCATCGATACCTCCGACTCATACATGAACTACTTTCCCGAACAGGGCAACGAGCCGGGCCAGTCCGAGACCATCATCGGCGACTGGCTCGCCACCCGTCGCAACCGCGACGACGTGGCCGTCGCAACCAAGGTCGGTGACCACCCGAAGTACATGGGCCTCGCGCCCGCCACTATCAAGGCCGCCGCCGAGGAGTCCCTGCGGCGACTGCGTACCGACCACATCGACCTCTACTACACCCATTACGACCGGGACGCGTCCATCCCCGTAGACGAGATCATCGCCGCGCTCGACGACCTCGTGAAGTCCGGCAAAGTGCGCGCCATCGCGACCTCCAACATCAGTCCCGAACGGCTTTCCGCATCACTGGCCTTCTCCGATCGTGAGGGTCTGGCGCGCGTTACGTGGCGCTGCAGCCGGCGTACGTGCGCAACCTTCCCGGACTCGCTGGTGGCTACGCGGACACCGATCGCGGCGTGAAGGTGCTCGATGCGTTGGAGCAGGTCGCGACGGCGCGAGGCGTGGAGATGGCCACGGTGGCACTGGCCTGGCTCGCGCAGCAGCCGACTGTGACCGCACCGATCGCATCGGCACGCACCGTCGATCAGCTGCCGGCGCTGTTCGCTGCGCACGACCTGCACCTGTCGGACGCCGAGTTGCAGACCCTGACGGCAGCCTCTTCCTGACCGGAGCCAGTGGGAACGGAGAGCCAGGCGCCGGTTGCGGCATTGGTCCGGGCCGGACTCACGCACCTCGGCGGGCGGGGCGAGCCTGCCGATGCCGATGGCGAAGTCCCGGCACAAGCAGCCGGAGAACGCCCGCAGGTACCTTCATCCCTCGGCGGAGGCGATCGCCGAAGTCACCGGCCTGCTCGCCCCCGGCGACAGCAGACACTGAGATCAGCCGCGGACGACCGCGCCGTCCCGCATGATCGTCAGCTGGTGCGGACTGTTCAGGGTCGGCGACCCGCTTTCGCGGCTCTCTCCTCCGGCAGGCCCGCCAGCTCTTCTACGTCGTTCACGCCTCGCTCCGCCCCTCGGGTTCGAGGAGCGTCAGCAGGATGCGCCGCAGCTCGTCGCGGTCGTGTTGATCGAGCCTGCCCATGATGTCGGAGAATCCCGCAGCGAGGGCGTCAAGAGCCTGGCCCAGAACATGGCGGCCGTGCTGGGTGGTCGCCAGGCGGTGGCGGCGCAGGTCCTCTTCGTCGATCTCCCGCCGCACCAGCCCCTTGCTGACCAGGCTCCGCAGGTAGATCGTCACGCTCGCCCTCGGGATCATCAGCTTGGTCGCCAAGACCGCGGGATACCGGCAAGTGTCCACCTCGTCGAGGACGAAGAACTCTTTCGTCTCCAGCCCCAGCTCGTCGAAGGTACCGACGCAGGAGTTCATCACCACCGTCAGCAGGCGCTGGTTCAGCTTCCACATCTGCGCCGCGTCGTCCGAAGGAATCGCGCACCCCGTTCCAAAGTGATACAGTCTCGTATTAGTTCGATAGTGAACTAGTGAGGTCAGTGGATTGGCTGCCTCCTGTACAGGATATGGGAAAGGTTCTCAGCTCATGCCGCGTCAGCACATCTCCATCCCACGAGGCCCCTTCGAGCTCGCCGCCGATCTGTATCTGCCGGAGGGCTTCGATGCCGCGCAGCCGCACGCGGCGGTCGTCCTCTCCACGCCCGGCAGCAGCGTCAAGGAGCAGATCGGCGCGAACTACGCCGCCCGGCTCGCGGACGGCGGCCTGGTCGCGCTTGTGTTCGACCCCGCCCACCAGGGGCAGAGCGGTGGTGAGCCGAGGGACCTGGAGGACCCGTACCGTCGTGGTGAGGACATCTCCTACGCCATCGACGCGCTCACCCTTGTCCCCGGCGTCGACCCCGACCGCATCGGCGTCCTCGGCATCTGCGCCGGCGGCGGCTATGCCGTGCATACGGCCCGCACCGATCACCGCATCAAGGCCGTGGGCACTGTCGTAGGCGGCAACATAGGCGCATCGTTCCGCGGCTTCACCCCGAACGGTCCTGCCGCCGCACTGGACGAACTGGCGAAAGCGCGCACGCAGGAGATCCTCAACGGGCAGGTGAAGCGCGACAACTGGCTGCCCGACACCCTTGAGGATGCTGCGGCGATCGGCCTCACCGACATCGACAGCACCCAGGCGATCACCTACTACCGCACCCCACGTGGGCACAGCGAGCACTCCACCAATCGCCGGCTCTCCCGCAGCGACTCCCTCATCCTCGGCTACGACGCGTTCGCGCATGTGGAGGAACTGCTCACGCAGCCGCTCACTGTCATCCTGGCGGGCCGTAAGGGCAACACCGGCTCCTACGAGGCGGGCATGCAGCTGTGGGAGAAGGCGCCGAACCCCGTCGACCTGTACGTCGTCGAAGGCGCCGGGCACTACGAGATGTACGACGTACCCGACTACGTCGACCAGGCGATCGCACGACTCGTGCCCTTCTACCACGAGCACCTGCCCGCGTGACCCCAGCGCAGGCCCTGACCTTGACAAGTCCTGTGAAAGGAACGTGACCAGATGCGCATCCCGGCTCGGTCCCTGGGACCCGACCGCTTGGAGGTCGGTGCGATCGGCTTCGGCGCGATGAGCTTCGCCAACGTCTACGGGCAAGGCGGCGATTACAGCCCCGACGCGGTGGCGCGGGAGATTGTCGAGCGCGCGGACAAGCTCGGCGTGACCATGATCGACACCGCCGACGGCTACGGCGACAGCGAGGAAATCATCGGCCGGGCAGTTGCTGGTCGGCGCGACGACTTCGTCATCGCCACGAAGTTCGGCATCGTCTCCGTGCCTGTCGGGGGAGCGGAAGCCCGCATCGACGGCAGCCCCGCCTACGCGCGTGAGCGCCTGGAGCGGTCGTTGCGGAGGCTGGGCACCGACCACATCGACCTCTACTACCAGCACCGTGTAGACCCGACGATCCCGATCGAGGAAACCGTCGGCGCCCTGGCCGAATTCGTCGCCGAGGGCAAGGTGCGCCACCTTGGATTGTCCGAGGCCGCCCCGGACACGATCCGGCGGGCTGCGGCTGTCCACCCGATCACCGCCCTGCAGACCGAATGGTCCCTGTGGGAACGAAGCATCGAAGCCGACATCGTCCCTCTGGCCCGGGAACTCGGCATCGGCATCGTGCCCTACAGCCCCCTTGGGCGCGGTGCGCTTACCGGTGCCATCGCCTCACGCGGGGATCTGAACAGCCAGGACTACCGGCGCGACCTGCCCTGGTACTCGGAAGAGAACCTCGACCGCAACCTCTCCACCCTTGATGTCCTGCGCGGCATCGCGGCGGAGGTGAACGCCACGCCTGGCCAGGTGGCCCTGGCCTGGCTGCTGGCCCAGGCGCCCGACGTCGTCCCGATTCCCGGCACCCGCCGGCCCCAGTACTTCGACGAGAACGCTCTGGCCGCCACCGTCCCCCTCACGGCAGTGCACCTTGCCGCCCTTGAGCGCATCACAGTGCTGGGCGAACGCGACCAAAGCACCGCCATCGCCGCGCATAACTGGATCAACGGTGTCACGCCGCCACGCTGACCGATCGCGCCCGGTCGGCGTACGGCCCGTCGCCGGGTCCGGCGTGACATCGCCGACGGTGGTGATCCCGAACTGTATGGTCGCTCACCTGGCTCGCGGGTGCCGTCGCGGGGGTCGGTTGACTAATCAACTAGCCTGGTGGTTGTCTTGCCGCGGAAGTCTCCTCCTCGTGCGGAGGAACGGCGGCGCAGCGACCATCCCGAGGAGGAGCGATGGAATCCCGCGTGGCGGACAACCCCGGCCGATCGCGTTTCGAAGTCTTCGACGGCGACGAACTCGCCGGCTTCGCCGAGTACCACCGGTACCGGGACGAGATCGCCTTCATCCATACGGAAATCGATCCGCGGTTCGCAGGCCGGGGCCTCGGCGGCGTACTGGCCCGCGCGGCCCTGGGCGCGGCCAGGGAGGAAGGGCTCGGGGTGCTTCCCTTCTGCCCCTTCATCCGTGGCTGGATCGGCAAGCACTCGGAGTACGCCGACCTGGTGCCGCAGGGGCAGCGGGACCGGTTCGGGCTGTGAGGCGGGCCGTGTCGCAGGCGGAGCAGACCGAGACGGCTGATGCCATCCAGCCCCAGCCCCAGCCCGAGTACGTACGAGCCGCAGCCGTGGTCGCCACCAGTTCTGGATCGGACTACCGGGTGGACATACGCGCGGGTCGCCACCCGCTGGCCGCCGATGAGCCGGAGTCGGTCGGTGGGGCCGACACAGCGCCCACTCCCGTCGGCCTGCTGCTGTCGGCGCTGGGCTCCTGCACGGCAATCACCCTGCGCATGTACGCCCAGCGCAAGCAGTGGCCCCTGCCCGAAGTCCGGGTGCACCTGGCATACGAGAAGGGGCCGGACCGGGCGTTCCGCATCACCCGGCGCATCGAGTTGACGGGTGACCTCGACGACGATCGGCGTGCGCGGCTGCTGGAGATCGCCGACCGGACCCCCGTCACGCGGGCGGTACGGGGTGAAGTGCCCATCGTGCCCGCGCCCGAACGCCCGGGACGGCACAACTCCGTACCGCGGCCCGCCGCGACAGAAGGGACGCAGTCGTCATGAGTGACCTCGACCTCCAGCCCGGCCTCCGTGAGTTCGGAGGCCGGGCCGATGTGCCTGGACAGCCCGTCAGGGAGCTGCTGAACCCGCGTGAGGCAAGCCTGGGCGCCACGGTCGTGCGCAGACTGCTGCCGAATCTGGGACGGCGCATGGTGGGCGCCTGGTGCTTCGTCGACCACTACGGGCCCGACGACATCGCCGACGAGCCCGGCATGCAGGTGCCGCCCCACCCGCACATGGGCCTGCAGACGGTGAGCTGGCTGCACGAGGGCGAGGTCCTGCACCGCGACAGCGTCGGCAGCGTGCAGGTCCTGCGTCCTCGTCAGCTCGGTCTGATGACGTCGGGGCGGGCCATCGCGCACGCCGAGCAGAGCAACGTGCCGCATCCCCGGCTGCTTCACGGCGCCCAGCTGTGGGTCGCGCTGCCCGACGCCCACCGGCACACCGCGCCCGCCTTCGAGCACCACGCCGACCTGCCGGCCGTCACGGGTCCGGGGCTGACGGCCACCGTCATCCTGGGCGGACTGGACGGCGCCGTCTCGCCGGGCACGACGTATTCGCCGCTGGTCGGCGCGGACCTCGCGCTCGCCGAAGGCGCGGACGTACGGCTGCCGGTGGAGCCGGACTTCGAGTACGCCGTGCTGACGATGTCCGGAGCCACCGAGGTCGACGGCGTGCGCCTCGACCCCGGCTCCATGCTCTATCTGGGGTCGGGGCGTACCGAGCTGCCGCTGCGCGCCCTCAGCGACTCGGGGCTGCTGCTGATCGGGGGAGAGCCGTTCGAGGAGAAGATCATCATGTGGTGGAACCTCATCGGACGAACCCAGGAGGAGATCGCCGAGGGGCGTGCGGCCTGGATGTCCGGCGATCGTTTCGGGACGGTCCACGGCTACGACGGCTCGCCGTTGCCCGCCCCCGCACTGCCGGCGACCCCGCTCAAGCCGCGCGGCCGTACCCGCTGACCGCCCTGGCCCTGCTGACGGAACGGTACGAAACCGTCCTGGAGCGAATCCTTTTCCAGCTGCTCCAGAAGGCGCTTCGAGAGTTCGCTGAACGTGTTCAGCTCCTGTGGTGTGAAGGGGGCGATGAACAGGCGGCGCACGGCTCCGGCGTGGAGTGGGGCCGCTGCCGCGATCGCCGCCCGGCCTGCCGGGGTGGCGACCACGAACGCGCCGCGGCCGTCCTCGGGGCACGGCTCACGAGTCACCAGCCCACGTTTCGTCATCCGGGCTATGTGGTGGGACATGCGGCTCTTCTCCCATTCCACAGCTCTGGCCAGGTCCAGGAAGCGGAGTCGGCCCTCGGGCGCCTGGGTGAGATTGACGAGGACCGCGTAGTCGGCGGCGGACAGGTTGCACTCGGTCTGCAGATCGTGGGAGAGCCGGCCGATGAGCCTGCTCTGCAACCGGACGAAGTTGCGCCAGGCGTCCTGCTCGGCCGGGGTGAGCCAGCTTGCTTCCTCAGTCATACGTGCAAGCGTAGAGGTGATTGTTGATGTGTCACCTAGCAATGTAGGTTGAGCCTCGGTAACAGTTGATGCATCATCTAATCTGCGGGTCGGCCGTCGGTCAAGGTGCGAGGGTGAGCTTTCTCCCTGTGGCAAGGAGGGGAATCGTGTCGGAGAAGAAGGTCATCGCGGTGGTTGGTGCCACCGGTGCGCAGGGCGGTGGTCCGGCCAGGGCGATCCTCGCCGATTGATCAGAGCCGACGTCAACGTCCGTCGTTCTCGTGACGCGTGAGGTCACGGGCTGATCCCCCTTACACCGAGCAGGAGTTCTGTCCGATGACTGACAACATGAGCGCACTGAAGCGCCTCTCCGAGGAAGGCGTCTCGATCTGGTTGGACGACCTGTCGCGCCGGCGGATCACGTCCGGCAGCCTCGCCGAACTGATCGACCAGCAGCACGTCGTGGGCGTCACCACCAACCCGTCGATCTTCCAGAAGGCCATCAGTGGCGGCGACGGTTACGAGCAGCAGCTCACCGACCTCGCCACTCGCAAGGTCACCGCCGAAGAAGCCCTCCGCATGATCACCACGGCGGACGTCCGCGACGCCGCCGACATCCTGCGCCCGGTCTTCGACGAGACCCAGGGCCAGGACGGCCGCGTCTCCATCGAGGTGGACCCGCGTCTGGCGCACAACACCGCCGCGACTGCTGCCGAGGCCAAGCAACTGGCCTGGCTGGTGGACCGCCCCAACACTCTCATCAAGATCCCGGCGACCAGGGCGGGCCTGCCCGCGATCACCGAGGTGATCGGTAACGGCATCAGCGTCAACGTCACGCTGATCTTCTCCCTGGAGCGCTACCGCGAGGTCATGGACGCCTACGTGGCGGGCCTGGAGAAGGCGCAGGCCGCAGGCGTCGATCTCGCGACCATCCACTCCGTCGCTTCCTTCTTCGTCTCCCGTGTCGACAGTGAGGTCGACAAGAGGCTGGAGACGCTCGGCACCGATGAGGCCAAGGTACTCAAGGGCACCGCCGCGCTGGCCAATGCCCGGCTCGCCTATCAGGCGTACGAGGAGACGTTCGTGGGGGAGCGTTGGGCCGCCCTGGAGCAGGCGGGAGCCAACAAGCAGCGCCCCCTGTGGGCTTCGACCGGCGTCAAGGACCCCGCGTACAAGGACACGCTGTACGTCGTCGAGCTGGTCGCGCCGAACACGGTCAACACGATGCCGGAGGCCACGCTCCACGCCACAGCCGACCATGGCGAGGTCACGGGCGACACCATCACCGGCACCTATGACCATGCCCGCGCCGCCCTCGATGCCGTCGAGAAGCTGGGTATCTCCTACGCCGATGTCGTGCAGTCGCTGGAGGACGAGGGCGTCGCGAAGTTCGAGGAGGCCTGGAACGAACTGCTCGCGTCCACCGAGAAGGAGCTGAAGCGCCTTGCCTCGAAAGGGGATTGACGCGATGCCGGACACAACCCCGACGCCTGGGGCGGACGGGTGGACGAACCCTCTGCGCACCGCTTCCGACCGCCGTCTGCCGCGTATCGCGGGCCCGTCGGGTCTGGTCATTTTCGGTGTCACCGGCGACCTGTCCCGCAAGAAGCTGATGCCGGCCGTGTACGACCTCGCCAACCGCGGGCTGCTGCCGCCGGGCTTCTCGCTCATCGGCTTCGCCCGGCGGGACTGGGAGGACGAGGACTTCGCGCGGATAGTCCACGACTCGGTGCGCGAGCACGCCCGTACGGAGTTCCGGGAGGAAGTCTGGCAGCAGCTCGCCGAGGGCATCCGTTTCATCGTGGGCGACTTCGGTGATGACGAGGCGTTCAAGAAGCTCCGGGAGACCATCGACGACCTCGACGCGTCCCGGGGCACCAGTGGCAACTTCGCCTTCTACCTGTCCGTGCCGCCGAAATTCTTCCCCAACGTCGTCCGGCAGCTGAAGAGGCACGGGCTGGCCGACGCGCCTGAGGGCTCCTGGCGGCGGGCGGTGATCGAGAAGCCCTTCGGGCGCGACCTGAGGAGCGCCCGTGAGCTGAACGCGCTCGTGCACGACGTGTTCGAGCCGGACCAGGTGTTCCGCATCGACCACTACCTGGGCAAGGAGACCGTCCAGAACATCCTGGCGCTGCGCTTCGCCAACCAGATGTACGAGCCGATCTGGAACCGCTCGTACGTCGACCACGTGCAGATCACGATGGCGGAGGACATCGGCATCGGCGGCCGGGCCGGCTACTACGACGGCATCGGATCGGCTCGCGACGTCATCCAGAACCACCTCCTCCAACTCCTCGCCCTGACCGCCATGGAGGAGCCCATCGCCTTCGACGCCGATTCGCTGCTCACCGAGAAGCTCAAGGTCCTGAAGTCGGTGCGGCTGCCGGAGGAACTGGGCGAGCACACCGTGTTCGGCCAGTACGCGGCCGGCTGGCAGGGCGGCGAGAAGGTCGTCGGCTATCTCCAGGAAGACGGCATCGATCCCGTGTCGAAGACCGACACGTACGCGGCCGTCAAGCTGGAGGTGGACAACCGCCGCTGGGCGGGCGTCCCGTTCTACCTGCGCACCGGCAAGCGGCTGGGCCGCCGGGTCACGGAGATCGCGGTGGTCTTCCAGCGTGCCCCGCACTCGCCGTTCGACTCGACCGCCACCGCGGAACTCGGCACGAACGTCCTGGTCATCCGGGTGCAGCCCGACGAGGGCATGACCACCCGGTTCGGTTCGAAGGTGCCCGGCACCTCGATGGAGATCCGAGACGTGACCATGGACTTCGCCTACGGCGAGTCGTTCACCGAGGAGAGCCCCGAGGCGTACGAGCGCCTGATCCTCGACGTCCTGCTCGGCGACGCCAACCTCTTCCCGCGTACCGAGGAGGTCGAGGAGTCCTGGCGGATCCTCGACCCGATCGAGGAGTACTGGGAGACGCACCGGAAGCCCGCGCAGTACACCTCGGGCGGCTGGGGCCCCACCGAGGCCGACGAGATGCTCGCACGAGACGGACGGAAGTGGCGCAGGCCGTGATCACCGACCTCACGTACACGACGGCCGCCCGGATCAACAAGGCGTTGACCGAGGGCAGGGCCAACGGCAGCGCCGCTGTCGGCATGGTGCTCACTCTCGTCATCGTCACCGACGAGGAGAACGCACACGACGCGGTGAAGGCCGCGACCGAGGCCTCGCGTGAACATCCCTCCCGGATCCTGGCCGTCATCAAGCGGCCGGCCCGTGGCTTCCGGCACCGCAGCGAGCCCCGCGTCGACGCCGAGGTCCGTATCGGCGGCGATTCCGGCAGCGGTGAGACCGTGCTGCTCCGGTTGTACGACGAGGCGGTCGACCACGCCGACTCGGTGATCCTGCCGCTGCTGCTGCCGGACGCCCCGGTCGTCGTCTGGTGGCCGGCCGACGCCCCGGCGGCGCCCGCCGAAGACCCGCTGGGCGCGCTAGCCCAGCGCCGGATCACCGACCTGTACGCCGTCGAGGAACCGCTGCGGGAACTGGCCGCCCGTGCGGCCTCCTACGCCCCCGGCGACACGGATCTGGCCTGGACGCGCCTCACCCCGTGGCGTTCCATGCTGGCCGCCGCGCTCGACCAGGTCCGCGCCACCGTCACCTCGGCGGTGGTGGAGAGCGAACCGGGCAACCCCAGCGCCGAGTTGCTGGCCCGCTGGCTCACCGACCGCCTCCGCGTGCCGGTCGAGCAGCGGGACACCGACGGCCCCGTGGTGACAGGGGTCCGGCTGTACACCGAGTCGGGCGAGATCCATATCGATCGCCCGGTCGGCGTGGTGGCGACCCTCTCCATCACCGGCCAGCCCACCCGCACCCTCGCCCTGCGCGTGCGGAGCACGGCCGAGCTGATCGCCGAGGAACTGCGGCGTCTCGACCCGGACGACGCGTACGCGGCGGCGCTGCCCACCGCTGTGACACCACCGGCACGGCCGCGCACGAATCAGGAGCCGGAGCATGCCTGACACCCTCCGAGTCAACGAACTGCCCGAGTTCGCGGCGCTCGTCAAACACCGCGAGGACTTCGGGCCGACGCATCTGCGAGATCTCTTCGCGGCGGACGGGGACCGTGCTCAGCGTTTCGCCGGGAGCGTCGGTGACCTCCTCGTCGACTACTCCAAGCACCTGATCACCGACCGGACGCTCGATCTGCTGCGGGAACTGGCTACCGCCACCGGCGTGTTCGGCCTGCGCGACGCGATGTTCCGCGGTGAGCCGATCAACGTCACCGAGCGGCGGGCCGTGCTGCATATCGCGCTGCGCGCCCCGCGGGACGCGGTGATCGAGGTCGACGGCGAGAACGTCGTACCGAAGGTGCACGCCGTTCTCGACAAGATGGCGGCCTTCGCCGGGCGAATCCGTTCGGGAGAGTGGTCCGGGCACACCGGCAAGCCGATCCGCAATGTCGTCAACATCGGTATCGGCGGGTCGGACCTGGGCCCGGCGATGGCGTACGAGGCGCTGCGGGCCTACACCGACCGCTCGCTGACCGTCCGCTTCGTCTCCAACGTCGACGGCGCGGACCTGCACGAGGCCGTGCGGGACCTGGACCCGGCGGAGACGCTGTTCATCGTCGCCTCGAAGACCTTCACCACCATCGAGACGATCACCAACGCGACCTCGGCGCGGACCTGGCTGCTGGCCGGGCTCGGCGATGATCCCGGATCCGACGCCGTCGCCAAGCACTTCGTGGCGCTGTCGACGAACGCCGAGAAGGTGTCGGACTTCGGTATCGACACGGCCAACATGTTCGAGTTCTGGGACTGGGTCGGTGGCCGGTACTCGTACGACTCGGCGATCGGTCTGTCGCTGATGATCGCGATCGGTCCCGACCGGTTCCGGGAGATGCTCGACGGCTTCCGGCAGGTCGACGAGCACTTCCGCACCGCGCCCGCCGAGGCCAACGTGCCACTGATTCTTGGTCTGCTGGGCGTCTGGTACGGCAACTTCTTCGATGCCCAGTCGCACGCCGTACTGCCGTACTCACACTATCTGTCCAAGTTCACGGCGTACTTGCAGCAGCTGGACATGGAGTCCAACGGCAAGTCCGTGGACCGCGACGGGAACCCGGTGCGGTGGCAGACCGGGCCGGTGGTGTGGGGCACGCCCGGCACCAACGGCCAGCACGCCTACTACCAGTTGCTCCACCAGGGCACGAAGACGATCCCGGCCGACCTGATCGGTTTCGCCAACCCGGTCAACGGACTGGAGCCCGAACTCGACGCCCAGCACGACCTGCTGATGGCCAACCTCTTCGCGCAGGGCCAGGCGCTCGCCTTCGGCAGGACCGCCGACGAGGTACGGGCGGAAGGCATCCCGGAGGAGCAGGTTCCGCACCGCACCTTCCGCGGCAACCATCCCACCACCACCATCCTGGCGCCCGAGCTGACTCCGTCGGTGCTCGGCCAGCTGATCGCGCTGTACGAGCACAAGGTGTTCGTGCAAGGCGCGATCTGGAACATCGACTCCTTCGACCAGTGGGGCGTCGAACTGGGCAAGGTCCTCGCCCAGCGAGTGGAACCCGCCCTGACCCAAGGCGCCGAGGTACCCGGCCTCGACACCTCCACCAGCGCCCTCTTGGCCGCCTACCGCAGGATGCGGTGGCGATGACGCGGGTCCACGAGGTCTTTGTGAAGGCTCCCTTCAGCCAGGACGGGCGTCATGTCCGCCACATCGGAATGCTGGCCGGCCACGAACAGCACAGGAGCACGTGACATGACGGCGATGGAACTCGGACTCATCGGCCTGGGCAAGATGGGCGGCAACATGCGCGAGCGGATCCGCCGTGCGGGCCACACCGTCATCGGCTACGACAGCAACCCCGAGGTCTCCGACGTGAACAGCCTCGGTGAACTGGTCGGCAAGCTCGATGGCCCGCGCGTGATCTGGGTGATGGTCCCCGCGGGTCCGGCGACACAGGGCGTCATCGACGAGCTGGCGGAACTGCTGTCTCCCGGTGACATCGTGGTCGACGGCGGCAACTCCCGCTGGACGGACGACGAGAAGCACGCCCTTGAGCTCGCCGCGAAGGGTATCGGCTTCGTCGACGCCGGCGTCTCCGGCGGTGTCTGGGGTCTGCGGAACGGTTACGCCCTCATGGTCGGCGGTGCGGCTGAGGACATCGCCGTCGTGCGGCCGGTCTTCGAGGCGCTCAAGCCGGAGGGTCCGTACGGCTATGTCCACGCGGGCAAGGTCGGCGCCGGGCACTTCGCGAAGATGGTCCACAACGGCATCGAGTACGCCATGATGCAGGCCTACGCCGAGGGCTGGGAGCTGCTGGAGAAGGTCGACTCCGTCACGGATGTGCGTGAGGTCTTCCGGTCCTGGCAGGAGGGCACGGTCATCCGCTCCTGGCTGCTCGACCTGGCCGTGAACGCCCTGGACGCCGACGAACACCTCGACAAGCTCAAGGGATACGCCGCCGACTCGGGTGAAGGCCGCTGGACTGTCGAGGCCGCCATCGACAACGCCGTACCCCTCCCCACCATTACCGCCTCTCTCTTCTCCCGGTTCGCGTCCCGGCAGGACGATTCCCCGCAGATGAAGATGATCGCCGCCCTGCGTAACCAGTTCGGCGGCCATGCCGTCGCCGCCGTGGGTGACAACGAGTAGTCGCGCGAAACGACGGCCTCACAGCCGGTGCCGAGCCTCAGCCGAGCAGCCTCCGCCACCGGCCCCTTCCTGTCAGTCAGCAACCCATCCAGGAATGTGAAAGTGACATGAACCAGACGCTGTCACGACGCCTGCACCCACTCAGCCGCAACACGGACAAAGGCGAATACGCCACCGGCCAGTACCGCGGCATGCTGATGCGCGCCCTGGCGCTGATCGCCCCGACCGTCGGCCGGCTGCCCACCCCTCAGGAACAGACCCTGACCTCGCCAAGTTCAACATGGGCGCACCGAAGGTGCGGTTCACCTTCGGCTTCCTAAAGACGACCTCCAAGCCCTACCAGGTAATTGATCGACCAGGGTGAGCCAGGCGTTGAACCACCCAACAACTTCGACCGTAGTTGATCAACACAGGGACCACTGAGCCCGATGGATGAACACGGCGATCCCTGTGCCCGCTGAACCGGTGCGATGTGTTGTCCGACTTGGGAGGTTGTGGCGATGACACGACTACGGAGGTCGAGTCCGGACGGGCTGACGGAGGAACATCCGGCCGGCCGGGGCCGGATGACGGGGTGTCCTGCGTTCCACCGCCCCGCGGGCGCATTCTCGACGCTGGAATCAGCGGCCTCCCGAACTCCCGCAGCACGTCCGGAACGAGACTGAATCATCTGTTCCAGAATATCGATCGGAAGACGCGTGCCTGTACTTTGCTGCCCAGCAGTCGATGTACCTGAATACACGATCAGCATGCAGGAGACGCTTGAGCTTGCGGAGCGCCTGCACCCTGACCACAGTCAGCTGCCGTTGGCACTCAAGTTGATCAACAATACGGGAGTACGGACCCGGCATCTGGTTCAGCCCATCGAAAGAACCCTGGCGCATCCGGGATTTGAGGAACGCAACCGAATTCATCTCCATGAAGCGAAGGCCCGGATCCCGGCCGTGGTCGAGCGGGCACTGCGGAATGCCGCGCTCAGCGCCGACCAGGTTGATGCCATCATCTACGTGTCGTGCACGGGGTACAGCATGCCCTCCATGACCGCATGGATGATCAACAGCCTGGGGTTTCGGGCGGACACACGACAGTTACCCATCTCGCAGATGGGTTGCGCCGCGGGCGGCGCTGCCATCAATCGTGCCAGTGACTTCTGCCGGGCCCATGCCGACGCGAATGTCCTGATAGTTTCCTGTGAATTCTGTTCGCTCTGCTATCAACCGACCGATATGACCGTGGGCAATCTACTGTCCAACGGGTTGTTCGGGGACGCGGTGGCGGCGGCGGTCGTTCGCTCGGAGGGGGGCAGCGGAATACAGTTGACGCGGAACGGATCGCACCTCGTGCCGAACACAGAGGACTGGATATCGTACGCGGTGAAGGCTACCGGGTTCCATTTCCTGCTCGACCGAAGAGTTCCAGGGACGATGAAGCAACTCGCCCCTGCTCTCCGCGATCTGGCCGACCAGCACGGGTGGGACGCGGGCGCGCTCGACTTCTACATCATTCACGCCGGCGGACCGAGGATCCTCGACGACCTGTCTCTTTTCCTCGGCGTCGATCCGGCCATGTTCTCCTACAGCCGCAGCACCCTGACGGAGTACGGGAACATCGCCTCCGCTGTCGTGCTCGACGCCCTGCGCCGACTGATCGAATCAGGGACCGTTCCGCACGGAGCACGGGGGATGCTCGCCGGGTTCGGGCCGGGCATCACTGCCGAAATCGCGCTGGGCACCTGGGTTGCCCCTGACACGCAATTCTCCACGCCGTTCCCCTCTCACGAAGTAAAGGAATTCGCACTGTGAGCATATCGCCGAAAGGCGTCAGTCAGCAGTTGACCATCGGAGGAGACCGCACGGTCAACCGGATCGGCTACGGTGCCATCAAGTTGACCGGGCCGGGATGCTGGGGGCCGCCGAAAGACCCCTCTTCAGCCATCCGACTGCTGCGCCGCGCTGTGGAGTTGGGCGTCAACTTCATCAACACCGCGGATGCCTACGGGCCGGACTTCAACGAGCAGATCATCCGCGAAGCACTGCATCCATACCCCGAAGACCTGGTGATCTGCACCAAGGGCGGCTTATTGCGGCGTGGCCCCGGAGACTGGCGGGAGGGGTACATCGCCGCTTGTGGCCGGCCCGAGTACCTGCGCCAGCAGGTCGAGATGAGCCTGCGCAACCTGGGTCTGGACTGCCTCGACCTGTATCAGCTGCACAGCATCGACCCGACTGTGCCCCTCACGGACCAGGTGGGTGAGCTGCGACGGCTTCAGGAAGAGGGGAAGATCCGGCACATCGGGCTTTCCTCGCAGCCCGGAGTGACGATAGAGCAGTTGAAGGAGGCGGCCAGCGTCGCCACGATCGCGTCGGTGGAGAACCTCTACAACATCGGCGACCGCACCGACGAGGCGGTCGTCAGGTATGCCGAGGAACACGGCATCGCCTACATCTGCTATTGGCCGCTGGGCAGCGGAAGCCTTCTGGCGCCCTCCAGCAAGCTGGCCAAGGCGGCCGGTGAGATCGGAGTGAAGCCCGCTCAACTCGCCCTCGCCTGGCTGCTGCACGACTCGCCCAGGACACTGCCGATCCCCGGCACCACGTCGATCGAGCATCTGGAGGAGAATCTGCGGGCGGCCGACATCCTGCTGGACGACGATCAGTGGGACGAGATCGCCCGAAGCAGCCGGGAGGAAGCTCCGACCCGGCCCTCCGCCCCCGTTCGGCGCGAACCGAAGGAGCACCCGAACGTCGAAACCCTGCGATCCGTGTACGAGAACCTCTCATCCATCGGGGAGTACTCGGACGACGACGTCGTCCTGCACCCGGCCGGGCGCACCGAGCGCGATCCCGGAGATATCGTGGGCAAAGCGGCGGTCGTGGCCCGGCAGGCGGCTCTTCTCGAACTTCACCACGGCACCACGGTGATGGAGCTGGAGAGCATCATCGCCAACGACTACTTCGGGGCGGTGCTGGGCACCGTGCACACTCAGTACCCACAGGTCGCGGCAGTGCGGTTCTGCGGACTCTGGCGCTTCCGGGACGGCCGAATCGTGGAGCACTGGGAGAACGCCTACAACACTCAGGAAGCCCTGAAAAAGCTGACGCAGACTCATGGCTGAGGAATCCCCGGTGGACGACAGCCGAGTCTGGGACTGCCCCTTCCAGCACAACGAGGCACTTGAGTTCGATCCGCTCATGCTGCGGCTGCTCGATGAGGACCCTGTGGCGCGGATACGCATGCGACACGGGAGCGGCGAGGCATGGCTGGTGTCCCGGTACCGAGACGTACAGGTGGTCACCTCGGACCGCCGATTCAGCCGGGCCGCCGGCATCGGCCGGGACCTGCCGCGGATGACGCCGCAGCCGATAGCGCACTCGGACGCGATCAACAACATGGACCCTCCTGAGCACACCCGGTTTCGCCGGGCGATCGCTCAGGGGTTCACCCGCCCCGCCGTCGAGCGTCTGCGGCCCCGCACCGAGCGAGCGGTGAATCAGCTGCTGGACGAAATGGCCGGGACGAGCGCTCCGGCCGACCTGGTCCAGCACCTGTCCTCTCCACTGCCTCTGGCGGTGACGAGTGAGATGTTCGGCATCCCCGAACGTGATCGGAGCTGGTTCCAGGAACGGGCTGCGGCGGTCATGACGTTGGCGACCGGGCGGAGCGCCGAAGCAGCGCAGGCGAAGACGGATCTGCGCGGGTACTTCACCGAGTTGGCCGAGCGCAGGCGACGGGAGCCGGGTGACGACCTGCTGAGCGCGATGAGCAGGGCCGAAGGTGCCGACGAGCCGCTCACCGACACCGAGCTGGCCATGCTCGGGCAGGTGATCGTGGTCGCATCCGACACGTTGACCTTCGAGATCAGCAATTTGATCTACACCTTGCTCACCAGGGACACCCTCCTCGCCGAGCTCCGGACACGGCCCGAGCGGCTCCCTGCCGCGATAGAGGAGATGCTGCGGTTCATTCCCTTCCGACAGGGCGTCGGTATTCCACGGGTGGCCACCGAGGACGTGGAGCTGAGCGGGACAAGGATCCAAGCTGGTGACGCGGTACACGTGTCGTACCTGAACGCCAACCGGGACGGCGAAGTGTTCCCCGACCCGCACGAGTTGGACCCGCGACGGGAATCGGCGCGGCACATGGTGTTCGGATACGGCCCGCACCGGTGTCCCGGCGCGCAGTTGGCCCGGATGGAGATGCAGGTCGCCTTGGCGGCGCTCCTGCGCCGCTTCCCGAAGCTGCGGCTGGCAGGCGAAGCCGGCGACATCGTATGGAACGCGGAGTCCATCTGGCGGTTCCCGCTCGCGCTTCCGGTCCGCTGGTGAGGCTCCGGGGCAGCGCTGCCGTGGCGGGACCGGTTGAACCGTTCAGGCGGGTTTCACGTGGTGGTCCCCGGGCGGCGGCGACGCAGATGTGGTGATGGTCGGCGCGGCCTCGCCGTTCGTTTCGCTCCGCATCGGTCCCGGAGGCCCCTCTTGCGTTCCTCGCGCCGTACACAGGCATCTCGCGCCACTGAGGCGCTACCGGGGAGCGAGCGGATACGAGAGATCGACCTGCTGCGCGGATTCGCCCTGCTGGGCATTCTCCTGGTCAACGTCCAGTCCATGGCCGGACCTCATACGGGTCCGGGGGGTGAGTTGTCCGTGTGGTGGGTGGACGAGGCGGCCGAGTGGCTCGTCACCGCCCTGGTCAGTGCCAAGTTCTACCTGCTCTTCTCCTTCCTGTTCGGATACAGCTTCGTGTTGCAGAGGGCCTCGGCCGAGCGCGCGGGGGCACCGTTCGCTCCTCGGCATCTGCGCCGGTTGAGCTGCCTGTTCCTCCTGGGGCTCGTGCACGGCGTCGTCCTCTTCTCCGGCGATGTCCTGATGGTCTACGCGGTGCTGAGCCTCGTCCTCTTCGCGGTCAGGGACATCGAGCCCCGGACCGCCGTACGGGCGGCGGCCTGTCTTGTCATCGGTGTCGCGGTATGCCTGCTGGTCTGGGGCCTGTCGATGGTCGCCTACGCGGAGCCGGTGAATCCGCAGGACCGCACGGCTGCGATCCAGGAGATGGCGGCTGCCTACAAGGGAGACTTCGGCTCCGTCGTCCGGGCCAATCTGGGCTCGTTGCGTGACTCCCTGGGCTGGAACATCCTGTACGGCGCCGACATGCTGGCGGCCTTCCTGGTGGGACTCGCCGCCGGCAGGCGCGGGCTGCTCACCGACACCGGCCGGCACCGTGCCCGGATGGTGCGGATCGTCGTACGCGCCCTGCCCGTCGGCCTGGCGGGGAGCGTCTTCATGGCCCTCTGCCACAACGGTCCGCTGGACGCCCGGTGGTACGACATCGGCTCCGCCGTCGGCGTGCTCACCGCCCCGGCACTGACGGCCGCGTACGTCTGCGGACTGCTGCTTCTGCTGCGCTCCCGGCCCGGCGGCCGGGCCGCCGGCGCCCTGGCCGGGGCCGGCCGGCTGGCCCTGACCCACTACCTCACCCAGTCCCTGGTGATGGCGCTGGTCTTCACCGGTTACGGACTGGCCTGGTACGGCCGCCATGGCGCCGCGGTGCTGCTGGCGGGGTGCTTCGCCCTGTACGCGGCGCAACTCGCGTACGGCGGCCTGCTGTTGCGCCATGTCCGGTACGGACCGGCCGAATGGCTGCTGCGCGCGGCGACGCTGGCTCGCAGGCCCTGAGATCTACGCGTACGGCTTGTCCAGGGACACCGCGTCCCTCTCCCACTTGCTCATGGTGTCGGCGGGAGCGCCGCCGCCGGACCAGGAGCGGGCGGCCCGCTCGGTGATGGCTGCCGTCTCGGCCTTGGCCGCCGCCGAGATGGCACCGGCGTTGGGCTCCTTGTACCAGGGACGCAGACGGATCAGGGCGGGCCGTACACCGGTGGCCAGCAACAGGGCGGTGCCCTTGGGCAGCGCTCGTATCCGGTCCGCGGGCAGCACGGGGTCCAGCCGGTAGGAGTACGAGTGGGAACCGCCGTCCTTGCTCCTGGAGTAGGACGCGGTGCGTACGTCGTGGTTGCCGACGAGCTTGGAGATCTTCTCCACGAAGTCGGCGTCGTCCAGGCCCGCGCCGAGCAGCTTGATGGTGGCCGCGCTCCACAGGGCGTCCATGCCCGCCTCGCCCCACACGCGGCTTCCCTGCCGGTAACTCTGAAGAAGAGTCACGACGTTGATGCCGCGCGAGCCGAAGTGGCTGTACAGGTCGGGGAGGTCGGAGATACGGCAGACGTTGGCCGCCTCGTCGAGGACCGCGGTCATCGGAGGGTCGAGCCGCCCGCCCATGCGCTCGGCGGCCACCACGCCCGCGCGCATCGTCGCGTCGGCGAGCCCCGCGATCACCCCCGCGGCCGAGCCACCGCCGTCCTTCGACAGCAGATAGAGGGTGTCGGTGGCCAGCACGTGCTCGTGCGGCTTGAACTGCGGCAGTGCGGGATCGGGCGTCACCCAGGCCACGATCTCCGGGTCGAGCAGACAGGCCACGCACTGCCGGGCGGTCTCGTAGATGCCGTCGCGGGTCTCCACCGCGCCCCGGACCGTGCCCTGCAACTGCTCGGCCATGGCGATCATGTCGACATCCCGCAGCAGGTCGATCGGCGTGCGGTCGGCGGGGTCCGCGAGCCATGCCAGCAGGTCGAGCACGGATGCCTTGCCGCGCGCGGCGGCGAGGAACAGGGCGGTGAGGGTGTTCTGGGCCGCGGAGATCCAGAAGTCCTTCTTCGACTGGTCGTCGTTGACGGAGGCGACGAAGTGCCCGGCCAGCCGGCGGGCGCCCTCGATGGTGTGACAGTCGGCGAGGATGTCCCACCACATCTCGCGCGGGGTGTGGGCGATGCCCTGCGGGTCGAACGTCCAGACCCGGCCGGCCTCTTCGCGTGCGGCGCGGGTGACGGCGTAGACGTCGGACTTGTTGGAGGTCAGCAGTACCGCTCCCTGGGCGCGCAGTACGCGTGGGACGGCGATGCCGGTGGACTTGCCGGCACGCGGGGCCATCAGGTCCAGCTCCACGTCCTCGTAGGACGAGCGCAGTTCGGGGCCGCTGGGATCGAGGTCGCCGAGGAGGTTGCCCGTCTCGTCGGGGTGCAGATGCTGGCGGCCCTTGAGCGAGGGGCGCAGGTCGCGGGCGCGCTCAGCGATGCCGGCCGGGGCCAGGGCGGCCAGTTCCCGGCCCCCTGCCAGCCCTTTGGGCCGGGCGGCGCGCCGCATCACCCACCGTACGACGAGCACGCCGGCGGCGACGGCCGAGCCGAAGACCAGGACGATACCGGCGACCACACCGGCGGGCGAGGCGTCCGGCCAGAGTCCCGCGGGGCCGTCGGTGACCAGGGTGCCGAACGTCGCCAGGGCGAACGGCGGAGGATTCCAGCCGGCGCCGGTCAGCGCGGCGCCCAGCGTGCCGCCGAGCCACACGCCCCCGAACACCACCAGGCTCACGCCCGCCACGGCGACGATCGCCCAGGGTGCCAGCTCGCCGCCGAGGCTCCTGCCCTTGGCCGCAGTCGCGCTCACGCGGTCCAGTTCCTTTCTGTCTCCGACAACTTGGAGAGGTCGGGAACATGCGCGGACGCCTGCTCGACGACGGGATCGTTCGACGCCCAGCGTTTGTTGGTGTCGTGCAGGCGCCGTTCGGTGTCGGTGATGGCGACCTGGATCGGGATGCCGGGCCGGCCACCGACCTTGATCAGGAAACGGCCGCGGCCGGGTGGCTCCTCCCGGTCCCCGTGCGCCGCCCAGCCCGGGGGCGAGGACCAGGAGGAGACCAGATCGATCTCCCGCCGGGACAGGCCGACGATCTGGCCCAGCTCCTCCATCTCCTGGCGCGGCAGCCCCGCGCAGACCACCATGCCGGCGCGTTCGACGAAACCACGTGCCTTGACCCGGTCGGAGTCGGTGCCCAGCGCCTCGGCGTCCTTCAGAGTGTGTGTGATCTTGGCGTCACCCAGGCCGAGGCTTCGGTTGAGCCGGGTCAGGGCGTCGATACGGTCCACGATGCCCGAGGCCGCGCGCAGCGGTCTCCACAGCTCGTCGAGCACGGTGAAGAACCAGCGCCGGGGCCGCAGTCCGGCGTCCGCCAGGGCGTGCGAGGCGGCCACGGTGCCCAGGCCGTCGGACCAGGCGGCCAGCATCGCCGCTGCGGTGAGCTGGGTGTCCGCCTCGCCGATCCGGGAGATGTCCACGCACACCGCCGGTGAGTCCAGGTCGATGCGGGTGGACGTCTCGGAGGCGAACGTGTCGCCCAGCGGTCCGTCGAGGATGCCCAGCAGCGAGCGGTGCAGCGGGTCCACGGCGTCGCGGTAGCGGGTCTCGTCCCCGCGGTCCAGAGTCACCGCCCGTACCCGGTCCGGCCCCTCGGTGATGATCCGGAGCAGATCGGGCAGCAGCGGCTGGCGGCCGGGCGGTGTGTGCTCGCGCAGATGGTGCAGCGCCGCGGACAGCACCGACTGCTCGTGGTCGTCGACGGGACGGTCGCGCACGATGGTGACCAGGGCGGCGACCATGTTGAGCACACGGCCGTGGGTCTCGGCCATCAGCACCCGGCCGGCCTCGCCGCCGATGCGCTCGGCGGCGGCGCCCATGGCCCCCGGGTCCAGGACGTTGATGCCGCCCACTCCGCGCCCGATGGAGATGACCTGTCCGCCCAGGGCGCGCACGGTGTCGGCGTAGTCGGGCTTGAGGTCGCCCAGCACCAGCGGCACCACACCGGTGGCGGCCAGCCCGATGAGCATCCGGTTGACCAGGGTGGACTTGCCCAGGCCCGGCATCCCGAGCATGAACAGTGAGGGGTTGGAGATGTACTGGGCGCGGGTGAACCACGACAGCGGGTCACCGCAGACGGTGGCTCCGGTGAACAGGTGCTGGCCGAGCGGGACACCGCTCATCGGCGCGCCGGAACCCGCCGCGAACGGCCACAGGCCGCATGCCTGCACGGTCGTCGCCCGCCACATGGTCGGCGGGTCCACGTTGGCCACCTGGCCGCCGCCAGGGCCGGGCCAGCCGCGCGGCGGCACCAGCGGGGCCCTGGGGCGGGGGGGAGCCTTCTTGCTCTTGGTCTTGGGCGTGTTCCTGCTCACAGGGCCTCCTTCAATTCGCGCGGGACCAGGGTGTACTCCCACGGCAGGATCCCGACCGGCAGCGTGCAGCTGAACGCCGCCGCCTGCATCCGGTCGGCCGGACGCATCATCAGGCGCGCTCCGGCCAGTTGGTTGCGCACCGACGTGTTGGCGTCGTCGAGATCCTCGACGCTGTCGACCGTCACCGTGACCATCAGTGAGAACTCGATCAGACCGGCGCCGCTGGCCTCCTCCACCGCCGTCTGCTCGGTGGCCTGTACCTCGTTGGCGGCACGCGCCTGCACCATGCCGCGCTTCGAGGTCGCCATGAACTGCGCCGCCCGCCGGTCGGCCTCGACGATGCGCGCCGAGGTCGCCGGGTCGATGGGGCGGTAGAGCAGGGCCACGCGCTTGCGGCGGGTGCCCGCAGTGGCCTCCAGCAGTCCCTGCAGCACTTGGGCACGCACCGTGCCACGTGGTGCGAGGGTGAGCAGCCAGGTCCGGGACACTCCTGAGTCGTGCTGATAGGAGTTGGCCGTTTCCACGGTCGCCGTTGGACCGGCGTCCTCCCAGTCCAGACCGGTTCCGCCGTACTGCGCGCGTGCGTCGAGGACGTCCCCGGCCACGGCCGGGTCGTAGGCCACCCGTACGACTTCCGCGACGCGCTCGGCCGACAGCGGGGCCGCGGGGCCGCCGCCCGCGGCCATCAGTCCCGACAGCAGGCCGGGAATGCGGATGGCGAGATCGGTGATGATGTCGTCGCCCTTGCGTTTCTGGCCGTTGGGATTTCCGTAGGTCAGCGAGATGTAGGTGTGCATCTCCGAGGACGCGGTCGGATACCGATGCACCACTTCCTCCATCACCGCCCGTGCCGCCTCCGGGGCGTCGGGATGAATGCGCGGCAGCAGTTCGTTGGCCAGCCTGTTTCCCGTGTCCGGGGCGGTCTCGACCACCACCGCGGCCCCGCGCAGGCCCGGCTCGGAGGACAGCCGGGCCAGCCAGTGGCCCCATGACGCCACCCAGGTGTCCACCTGGTCGGCGTCGACCAGGGAACCGCCGTCGGGTTCACACTCGAGCACGATCGTGTAGAGGTTCCGGCTGCGGTGGTGGACCACACCGAACGGCTGGTCATAGGCGTCCCTGCCCTCCTTGAGCGTGACCCGGCTCAGCAGTCCCGGCGGACGGAACCGGCCCCCCGGCCGCGAGGCCAGCGGACCTGAGACATAGGTGGTCGATCCCTTGGCCTTGCGACGGAACCAGCTGACGCGCAGGGCGAAGAGCTGATAGACGTTGCGCCCGTCCTGCGTGCGCGCGGCCAGCGGCAGCAGCAGGAAGACCTGCAGGACCACCAGGACCAGAGTGACCTGCAACGAGATCAGCGACGCGATGAGGTCGACGATGATCCCGCCGAACACCCCGATGGTGCCGATGAGGCCGAGCGGCCCCAGGCCGGGCCGTCTGGGCCTGCGCCAGTTCCCGTATGTGGGATGGACGACAGGAGCTTGGGTGGACATGGGGAGTACCTGCTTCGCTTACGGTGAGTGAGTCGTGGGCCGTCCTGGACCGAATCTGGGTCCGGGGCCCGGGAGGGGTCCGGACTCCGGACCACGAGGGTGGGCGCGGCCGATGGGCGGAAGGAAACCCGCCGTACACCGGTCTGGCGTTGTTCACCTGTCGCGTGGGATGTCTTTGTACATACCGCCGTCAATAGCGTTGTTGTATTCGCTCTGGTACCACGCCCCGGAATACGGCTTGGGCTTGGATCCGCCGCCGCCTGACGGTGACCTGTCTTTGGCGCCCGAGGATTCGTCTCCGCCGTCTCCGCCGCTGCCCGACGGTGAGTTGTCCTTGCCTCCTCCGCCGCCGCCTGACGGTGAGCTGTCTTTGGCGCCCGAGGATTCGTCTCCGCCGTCTCCGCCGCTGCCCGACGGTGAGTTGTCCTTGCCTCCTCCGCCGCCGCCTGACGGTGAGCTGTCTTTGGCGCCCGAGGATTCGTCTCCGCCGCCTCCGCCCCCGCCCGACGGCGAGCTGTCTTTCCCTCCGCCCCCTCCGCCCAAAGAGCTGGCTCCCGAGGGCTTGCTGAGCGCCCCGGCGCCAAGACTTGCGAGAGAGGCCGCCCCTCCGCCGATCGCCTTCGCGCCGGTGGCGATGCCACCGGCGATGCTGCTGGCCGCCTTGTCGGCCCCGTCGCTACCGAGCGACTCCATCGCCGGAACGATCACTCTCATCAGCGCGGGCAGAGCGACGGCCGACAGCAGAAGCACCCCCATTCCGGCGACTTGGACATTGACTTCGCTCGCCCCTTCGCCCGGGACTCCGGTCGCTTTTGAGTTCACCATGACGGACCCCGAGAAGAACACGAGGCTGACCACGGGCTTGTACAGCAGCCACGCGATCAGCCACCCCATGTGCTTCTTCCACCAAGTGCCGCCCCACTCGGTCATGGAGGCAGCGGCGGCCAGGGGGAGCGTGCCCATCAGGATGATCATCACGCCGAGCCGGATCCACATCAGAAGCGCGTGGATGATGCCGGCGACGATGAGGAGGCAGCCGATGATCAGCAGCAACATGGCAGGGACGCTGTCACTGCAGTCGATGCCGTCCATCAGGTTCTCGAGGGCGCCCGTGAACAGGTGGGCGGAGTATCTGTCCATGAGGGCGGTGAACGTGATGATCACGCTGCTCGCGAGCGTGTTGACCAAAGTGATCCGCAGGACGCCCTTCAGCGCGGTCTCGCCGCTGTCGGCCTTCCTGTCCAGGGCCATTTTGACCGCGGCGAAGAGGATCGAGCCGACTGCCAGATACATGACGATCCACTGCGTCTGACGGTTGATCACACCCGACGAATCCTTGTCGTACGAACCGATGCTGCCCACGGCCTCGAAGATGCTCAAGGCGCCGCGCATCGCGATCTTGGCCACCATCCTCATCATCTCGCCGATCGGATCGCCGAAGATCAATTCGCCGATGTCGATGCCGTCGTCGCAGCCCGCGGCCAAGTACATGTCATTCTCCCCATGCGGAGAAGCCGCTGGGCTTCGCCTGCCGTACTCGTGTGTAGAGCGACCCGTCGTCCAGAGGGGCCACCTTCCAGTCGCCGTCCCGCCAGCGCAGGGACACCGATGTGCTCAGGTAGCCGCCCACGGGATTGGTCAGGAGCAGCCGTACGGTCGCGGACGCACCCGAGTAGGACGCCAGCGAGAAGCCCACGAACCGCCCGCTGAGGTTCGCCTCAGGATCCTTCGTACCGGTATCGGCTTTGGTGGTGACGAATCTGTCGCGCGGCCTCCCGGGCACGAGTTGCTGCTCCGCCGCGGCGCGCCACCCGGTGCCGCTCAACTGGACGGGAATGACGTGCGCCGCCAGTACCGCGCCCGTGGGCGTGTGGGCGAAACACCACCACACGGAGCTGTCGGTGTGCAGCGGACCGGCTGACGCCGACGTGGGAACCATGACGGTGACGAGCTTTCGCCACCGCAGATCCCTCGGTGTGGTGGTCGGCCGCGAGGTGTCCCGGTCGTCGGTACGGCAGTTCTCCGGACGGCCTTGCGGACCTCCCCGGACCTGTTGCGGATCGCCGGGGGACAGCGGGCCGCTCAGCCCGGACAGCAACTTCCCGCTTTCGGCCGCGATCCCCGTTTCCCTGGCGGGGGCGCCGTTGGTGGCACCGGTCGAGAGGGCCGCCAACGACATGACCGCGAGAAAGCCGAGGAACCCGGCCGCGGAGATCCAGCCGCGTTGCTTGTAGAAAGGCCCGTCGACGGGCTTCTTCTTCCGTAGCGAGCGGAACATGTTGATGCTCTCTCCTGCGGGACGATCATTCTCCTCCCCCTCCTGTTTGCTCAGAGTCAGAGAAGAAGAAGCTGACGACGGGGCCCGCGGTGGAGACGAGGACGCAGCCTCCCAGCACCATGCCCAGGCGGCTCATGTGCTCGGAACCCTCTCCGCGCTTCACCGACGCGGCCATCATGACTCCGGTGATGATGATTCCCGCCACACCGGCGGCGGTGCCCGCCCAAGCGGCGATTCCCAGCACGGTGTCGATGGCACTGGCCAGTTCGGGAGGGGCGTTCCGCTGCGGTTTGGGGACCTTATTGGTGCCGCCGGTTTCGGCCAGGTAGTTCCAGCCCTTGGCGGTGAGGTTTCGCAAGGTGTGCTTCATCAATGTCTCCGGTTCATAACAAGTCGAATATTCAGGTGTGGTCAGCTGTCACGTGCGGTCAGCGCAGGAGATAAGGCCAGATCACGAAGTTGACGAGGGGCCCCGCGGTGACGCCGAGGATGCAGGAACCCAGGATGATGACGATCCCTCGGAAGTAGGTCGCCCCTTCACCCATTTCTCCGGCCCGCAGACGCATGGCCATCTGTATGCCAATGAAGATCACGCCCCCCACGGCGGCGGCCGTCACGAGCCAGGAGAGATAACCCAGCAGCTCACCCGCCTCGGGGTTCGGAATGAACTTTTTGTCTTTGTCGGGCCCGTACTCAAGGTCCCCGGGTGACCACGAGGGGCGGGGGACCTCCGCGGGGTTCATCGGTGTCCCGCCGTACGTCCGGTCGGGCCGGCGGCGAGCTCCGCCAGCGCACGTACCTCTTTCGGCAGCGGATCCACCTCCTCGCCGAGGCGCCACGCCGGAACCCACGGAACGCGGTGGACCTCGGCCGCCGAACGCAGCACGCGTACGCGTCGGCCGAGTTGGCGCGGCAGCCGCCCCGGCGCGTCGGCGACGAGCACGACGGCGATGAGGTGCACCCCGGCGGGATGTTCCCCCGTGCGCAGCGCGTTCAGTGCCTGGGACGCCGCCCGCATGCCACCGGCATGGGTGCGTGCCACCAACAACACTCCGCCGGGTTCGCCCCGGGCCGGTTCGGGCCACCGAAGGCGCAGGTCCGCCCCGCCCAGCACCCGCGCGAGCGTGCTCGCGCCGGCGCCGCCGTGCGCGTTGACCCAGGCGACCCGCTCCCCCCGGTGCGGCGAGGGCGTGCGTGGGGCGGGCGCGGGTGCGTCGGGGCGCGTGGCCCTCGCCGCTGAGCGCGGTGACACGGCTGTCGCCGGGGCGTCCTGCTGGGTGGCCGGCCCACGAATCCACATCTGCGGGCTGGCGGATGCCGCCGGTGGGACACCCATGAGCGTCCACCCTTCCCTCGGTTCCGAACTATGGCGGCGGATCCCGCATTGAACTGATCGGCCTCTGCGTCCGTTGCGCCGGTGCGGGCCCGCGGTGATCCGTCGGGCAGCCACTACGGGAAAACCCATGACTTGGTTCAGCGCTGTTCGAAACCACGTCGTGGGCCCGATCACGAGAGGAGCGACTGGACGTGGGTGCGGATACCAGCGGGCAAGCCACCAAAGGTACGAACGCCGTGCTCATCGCCGCCGGCGCGGGTACGGCTCTCACTGGGTGCGCGCTTTTCCCGCTGATCATCCTGGTCATCCTGGTCGGGGCGATCGTGATATTCGTCATCTATGTCTTCTTCTTCCCCCTGGTCCTCATTTGCGAGATTTTCGGCTGCGGGGGAGGCGACGGCGAAGCGACGGGGGACAGCGACCAGGTCGCCGAGGCGTTCGGCGGCGACGGGCGGGGCGAGTTGTACGAACCGAGCGTGCCCGCGCAGTTCCGTGAGCACATCAAGAACGCCGGGGCCGAATGCACACAGATCGGCCCGATCGTCATCGCCTCGCAGATCCAGTACGAGTCCATGTTCAACGAGAAACTCGTAGGGCCCGACGGGGCCGAGGGGATCTCCCAGTTGCCCCCGGACAAGTTCGACGAGTTCGGTGAGGACGAGGACGACAACGACGAGACCTCGGCCCTGGACGCGGCGGACTCGATCATGGCGCAGGGCAAGTACATGTGCTCACTGGCCGGGGACATCGACGAACTCGTCGCCAACAACGAAGTCAAGGGAGATCTCCTCGACTTGACCCTGGCGGCATACCACGTGGGCTTGGACGCGGTCAAACAGGCGAAGGGCATGCCGGACCACTCCGGCGCGCAGAGCTACGTCTACGGCGTCAGGAGCTCGTTCGCCGTGTACTCGGGTGTCGTCAAGGTGCCCGAAGGATCCGCGTACCCCTCCATCAGCCCACTGCCGTTCGACAGCATCAACCCGTCGCCCACCGGCGGGCAGTGACCAGGACAGCGAAGGAGTCATCGGGTGCTCAGGAAACACGTCAGGCAGGGCCGCGACGGACAGGAAGACGCGGAGCGGCGAGCGGTGCTCTCCGTGGAGGTTTTCATCGAAGCCGACGGCCGTGTGACGGTCGACGGTGCGCCCTTCCCCCTGCCGGACGGCGAACCGGTCAACGTGGCCGTCCTCGACACCATGCAGCGACGGGCGCGGGCCGGGGGCGGACCCGTCGAGGCGGTGATCGTCGACCGGCAGGCGGGGTACGCCACCCGCGTCGAGGTCGCCGCCGACGGTTCGAGCCGCATCGTGCGGCACGAGAGATACCAGGAGTTGACCGAGGCGGAGTCCCCGCCCGCGGCGGGGCCGGGGCCGGCGGATTCCGGGCCGGCCGAACAGGGATCGGCCGAACCGCCCTCCGCCGGGCTTGCGTTGGTCCCCGGCCCCTCGCCCGACGCACCGCCCGGCGAAGGCACACCACCCACCGACGCGGGTACACCGGTGCTCGTCCCGGACGAACTCGCCGAACTCGTCGCGCGTATCGGCCAGGCCATCGACACCGGAGCGCGGGAGCGGGCGGCGGCGCTCGCCTTCCGGCTGCGCGAGCACACCGCACGCACCTTCGGCGCCGAACACCCGTACACGCTGGAGGCACAGGCCCTGGAAGCGTACGCCGCCCACAAGAGCGGCAACCACGCCGCCGCGACTCTCGCCAGCCTCGAACTCGCCAAGATCCGCCATCAGCAGGGCGACCCGCGCGCCCATGAGGACCTGCTGCGCGCCGTCGCCGTGTGGCGGCTGATCGACGACCTGCCGTCCGCCGTCGACCACGGCCGGACCCTGCTCACCACCTGGTCCCGGTTCGCGGAGGAGGGCCGTGTGGCCGCGGGGGACGTCGAGTTGGTGAGGGGCGTGGATCGCCGTATACGCGCCCTCGCCGCCGAGGCGGCCATGTCCGAGACCGGCGTGGCCTGAAGGGGAACGCGCAGGTCGACGCGGAGAAGCGTCCCGGGAGAGGCGCCTCCCGTGCGGTATTCGACCCTCCGGTTACCGCTGAGTTTGGCTGAATCAGAGGTTTAAACGTCAATCAAACGTCAACGCGACGTGGAATCCCACGCGTAACACTCCCTCCGAATCGAGACCGCCGAGCGCGGTTTTGAGACCTGACCTTCCCCAGAGGTCGTGCAGCGAGGGAGTAAGTACGTGAGCGGCACAGTGATGGGCTCCTTGGGAGCGGCGAGCGCCGGCGAACGCGCGATGCGCACACTCCACGACGATCAGGCGGGCGCGCTCTACGCCTACGTGGTACGGCTGTTGAACGGCGACCGGCACAAGGCCGAGGACGTGGTGCAGGAGACCCTGCTGCGCTGCTGGCGGACACAGGACCTGACCGACGGCCGGCAGCTGCGGCCGTGGCTGTTCAGAGTCGCCCGCAACCTCGTCGTCGACGAGTACCGGATGCGCAAGACCCGTCCCCAGGAGGTCAACGGCAACACCTGGCTGGACGACTTGCTGACCAAGTCCGACGACGTGGACTGGCTGCTCTCTTCCCTCCTGCTCAAGGAGGCGTTCAAGAAGCTGTCGCCCAACCATCGTGAGGCGCTGTACGAGACGTACTTCTCCGGCAGGTCGATGCGTGAGACGGGCCTGCTGCTCGGTGTACCGGCGGGCACCGTCAAGTCGCGTGTGCATCACGCGATACGTGCCCTGCGACTGGCCATGGGGGTTGTCGAAAGCCCCGGCGGCCAGGTCGTCAAGAAGCCCGAGGGACACCTGTCCGCCGCTTGAGTACACCCGTCGGCCGGGCTGCGGACGGACCGGACTCAGCCCGCCTTCCGGGTGTCGACCGCGGGCCGTTCCCAGGTCGGAGCGGGGCGGGGGGCTCGTGGCGCGGGTGCGTCCGCCACGACTCGCGGGGCGGGTGGTTCCGCCACGGACTGCTCCCGCGCGCCCGGTTCGCTCGCGTCCTGGGCCTTCAGCAGCCACTCCCGGTGTTCAAGGGCCGCGGCGAGCGCCTCGCCGGCCCGGCCCGGGATCTGGTTGCGCATACGGATCACGTCGACGCCGGCGGACAGCGCCTGGCCCACGTGCGTCATCCGCATCCACAGCATTTCGGCGTGGCTCGCCGCCGCCTCGGCCTGTTCGGCGTCCCCCCGGTAGTGCCAGCGCTCGGCCACGTCGCGGTACAACTGGACGCCGCCGACCACGTCTCCGGCCAGGGCGGTGGCCTCGGCGTGGACCTCGCGGACACGCAGGGCCTCGGGGTGGGAGACCCCGAGGACGCCGGCGGCCTGTGTGTCGAGCCGGGCGGCGAGCTCGCCCGCCTGGTCGGTACGGCCCGCGTCGAGATGGTCCCGCACCTGGGCCAGGGACTCCGCGTACGTCTCGGTCCCCTTCGGCACGCCGGGGACGGCAGCCGCTTTCGCCGAGCGCCTGACGGGGCGCCTCCCCTTACGCTTCTTCGGCGCCGCGGTGCGCGCGCCGCCGCCCGGTGCCTCGCTCACCTCTCCTTCGGGCGAGATGATCAACCGCCATACGGCACCGCCCGGTTCGGTGGCCGTGGCCCGCACGGCACGGCCGAGCCTGGCTGCGGCGTCGGCCACGACCTCTGTGGCGGCGGCGCGCGTGGCGTGCCCGGACGTGGGAATCAGGGGGCCAGAGGCCAGGACCCGGCCGTCGTCGTGCACGGTGAGGTCATAGACCGGCCAGGCGGGTACATCCGTGGATTCGCGCATCGTCGACAGAACCTTTCTCCCGTGCGGTTGGACACCCGGCCTGATCCGGGGAAAGCCTCTAACGGACGGTGACCTCGGCGACCCGCCATGGCTTGTCGGTCGTCGTGCGGGTGAGATGTACGTAGACCGAGGCGACGACCGGCTCGCCCGTCCACCGCTCGCGCCCCTTCGGGGTGGCGGTGACGGTCCACTGCCGCCACGCCTCGGTGCCGGTGTCCGGGGGCTTGGCGGCGTCCTCGGTCTTCTGCACCGCGACGGTGGTACGGGCGCGGTGTCCGGCCCACTCCAGCCACTGGGCGCCGGGGACCGACTTGGGCCGGTGGGCGCGTACTTGGTCCGCGTACGCCGCGGTCAGCCAGCCCGCTTCGGCAGCGCGCAGCTGGGCGTCGTGCGGCCCGCTGTCGGTGGTGGTGTCGTAGGTCCACAGGGCCGTGAGTGTGCCCTCGCCGACGGCGTCGGCGTCGGTTTGGTCGACGTCCTGGGGCCGGGGGGCGCTTCCGCGAGGTGCGTCTGTGCTCGTGGGCTCCGTGGGCTCCGTGGGCTCCGGGAGCGCGGGTGCGTCCGTGCGCGGGACGGGCGGTGTCGGGTACGGACCGGTGCCGGTCGCCGAGGGGGGCGACGGCGCCGTGAGCGCGCGTTCCTCACCGCCACCGCCACCGCCACCGTTACCGTCACCGCCGGAACCGCACCCGCCGGTGAGCAGACCGATCGCGAGCACCGTCGCCGCCGAGGCGATGGTGGCCCGTGTACGGGTGTAAGTCATCCGAACCGCCTGGCTGTCTGGGGCTTGCTCGCGTAGTAGGGCTCGTCGAGGTTGCTGATCTTGACCACGTCACCGGTCTTCGGCGAGTGGATGAACTGCCCCTGGCCGATGTAGATGCCGATGTGGTCGTAGCTGCCGTTCAACTGGAACCCGATCACGTCACCGGGCCGCAGGTCGTCGCGGGACACCGCCTTGCCGGCGGTGACCTGGAGCTGGGTGACGCGGGGGAGGAGGAGGCCGCCGCCGGCGGCGTGGTAGACCGCGTTCTGTACGAGGCTGGAGCAGTCGAATCCCACGGTGTTCGCGCCCTGCGCGAATCCGCGGCCGGGTCCTTCCGGACCGCCGCCGCCCCACGAGTAGGGCGTGCCGAGCCATTTCCTGGCGTTGGCCACGACGCGGTCGCCGAACGCGCCGCCGGTCTCGGCCGGTTCGCCTCCGGTGTACTTCGGCATCGACGCGATGATCCTGGTGACATAGCCCTGGGTCTCCGGGAAGGGCGGCACGCCCCCGTACCCCTCGACCGCTCCCGGGCCCGCGTTGTAGGCGGCGAGCATGAGGCGGGTGAGGTCGCCGCCGATGTTCATCTCGCTGACCTTGTCCGCGAGCCAGCAGTCGTAGCGGGCCTGGGTCATGATCGCGTCTCCCGGGGTGAACGGGTCGGCCACACCGTCCGGTTCGGGACTGCCGTCCTTGCCGGCCGCGTCCACGCCCCAGGTCGCCCAGGTACCGGGGATGAACTGGCTCAGCCCTTGGGCGTCGGCCGGGCTCACGACAGTGGGGTCCCAGCCCGACTCCGCTTCGATCTGCGCGGCCACCAGCGGGGCGCTGACCTCCGGGCAGAGACCGCCGGCACGTTCGATCCACCGCACGTACTCGGGCGGTATGCGTTCGGTGGTGAGCCCGGTGACCAGTCCCACCGGTTCGACGTCCTGTTTCTGGCCGGCGGCCCCCAGCACCGACAGACCGACCAGGGAGCCGACCAGTCCCAGGACGACGCACCCGGTGGCCAGGACGGCCGATCCGGTCCGGCCGGGGAGGCCGCTCATCGACGATCTCCCACATGGTGCGCAACTACCCGAAAAGCCATGCGGTCCGACATGGGGGAAGTGGTCCTTATCTGTCTTAGATGCAGGAAGAGAAGTTTCTTGCGAATTATCAACTCATGTGTATTATCGGCGCGTTGTGTTGACGGCCGAAGGAGATGTCTTGGCAGGGGATGAGCCGGTGGTCAATCCCTGGCTGCCGCGGTCGGATCCTTCGGGGGGCACCAACGGGAAACCGGGGCGATCGGTTCAAGGTGCGGACTCCGGGCTTTCCGGACCGCGAGCACCTCAGGGCGCCGGAGTCCCCCGACCCGAGCGGGGGCTGCCCGTCGCTCATCCGCTGCTGAGCCGCGGGCAGTCCTGGTGGTGGCTCGGCGTACACGGCGGCGCGGGCGTCAGCACTCTGGAAGAGGCCGTGCCCGGTGGCCGGGACGCCGGCCGCGCCTGGCCGGTGACCACGGGGTCCCAGGCGGTGGTACTGGTGGCCCGCTCCACCGCGCGCGGCCTCGGCGCGGCGCAGAACGCCGCCCAGCAGTGGGCCTCGGGCATGGTCACCGGCATCGACCTGCTGGGTCTCGTCGTCGTCGCCGACGCCCCGGGCCGGCGTCCCCGAGTCCTGCGGGACCGGGTGCTGTTGGTGTCCGGTGCCGTACCGCGGCTGTGGGAGATCCCGTGGGTGGAGCCCTGGCGGCTCGGCGAACCCCATGTGCCCAAGGAGTGCGTGTCCCTCGCCCGCGACCTGACCCGACTCACTCAACCCGCCTAGAGAGGGAACCGAGTTGTCCAGCCTGTTGGCGGCCCTCGTGGACGCCTCACCGTATGTGGACCATGTGATCGCCGCCTCCCCGCAGCCCTCGGGTGTGCCCGATGTCGGCGGGGGAGAGGCGCCGCCCGGAGCCGAGGACCTGCTCACAGTCCTGAAGTGGGTGGCCTGGAGCGTGACCGCCCTCTGTGTCGGGGGCATCTTCGGCGTCGCCGCCCGGATGGCGGTCGACCACTCCCGGGGAGGCGGCCGTGAGCACGCCAGAGGACTCGGCTTCGTCCTGGGGGCCTGTCTGCTCGTCGGCTCCGCCTCGGGCATCGTCGGCGCCCTCGTCTAGGCCCTGTCCGGGAAGACCGACCCTCCGCCACTCATTGACCCGACCACCCACAGGATGGGAGGAACCATGGCAGACCCCGGCACCCGCGCGGCGGCCGACGAACCGCGAAGTCCGTGGCTGCGCCCCGGTTTTGTCCTCGCCACCGCGTTCATCGGCTTCGTCGCCGTCGTCGCGGGGGCGGTGGTGCTCACCTCGGACCCCGCCGGCCAGGACGACGCGCCCCCCGGCTCGCGGCCTCCCGCCGACCGCGCCACCGCACCGGCGGAGTCCTCACCGGCAGGTGATGATCGGTGCCCGGAACTGGCCGACAAGCGCCAGGAGTTGCCCACCGCCGCTCCCCGGGGGGTGACCTGGTCCCTGTTCGGCGCCGTCGCCGTCCCCGCCTCCAAGGAGTCGGGTCCGGCAGTGACCGGCGAGGACGTGGCGCGCTGTTACGCCCGTACTCCCGTGGGCGCCCTGCTGGCCACCAGTCAGATCAGCGTGCGTTACCTGGCGGCCGACGACTGGCGGAAGGTGACCCGGGT
Organism: Streptomyces sp. NPDC050433; assembly: GCF_044458565.1. Taxonomy (NCBI): domain Bacteria; kingdom Bacillati; phylum Actinomycetota; class Actinomycetes; order Kitasatosporales; family Streptomycetaceae; genus Streptomyces; species Streptomyces sp. NPDC050433. Next base: position 152,875 of record NZ_JBITIB010000016.1, read on the forward strand.
CCAGACCGTCGGCGCGGGCCGTGACGCCTACATAGCCGGTCGGACCGAGGCGGAGAAGAAGTCGCCCACGAACCCGGACGGTGGTGCCCACGGGCAGATCGCCGGATTCAGGTTCGTCACCTACGACGACAGCACCGCGGTCGTCCAGACCGTGTGGCGGTTCCCGGACGGCGCGATGCAGGCCGCCACCACGACGGTGCTCTGGCGGGAGGGCGACTGGCGGCTGGAATACCCGGCGGACCCGGCCGCGCCCATCCCGGTCGGTTCCCTCGCGGGCTACACCGAGTGGGGCGGCGTCTGATGGCCGGCTGCGACTTCGGCTGGGTGACCCCCTCGGTCGGCGGCTACTGCGTGGGTGACGGGGCCGGGACGGTCCCCAGTGACCTCGGTGACAGCGCGTTCGACGACATCGCCGAGAGCGCCGCCAAGGCGGCGAGTACGACCGTCAAGGCGCTCGGCAGCGCGTGGATGAACCTGGGCACCCCCGACCTGACCGACGACGCCGGGCCGGTGGCGTTCCTCCAGGGCTCCACGCTGTGGTTCACCTCCTTCACGGCCGTACTGTGCCTGCTGGTCGCGGCCGGGCAGCTCGCCTGGCAGCGCCGCGGTGACTCGGCCCGGCAGGCCCTTCAGGGGCTGCTCAACCTGGTGATGGTCTCCTCGGTCGGGGTCGCCGCGGTCGCCCTGCTGACCTCGGCGGGGGACAAGTTCAGCGTCTGGATCATCGACAGGTCCACGGGCTGCCGGCAGATCAGCGCCACCGGGGAACCCGTCGCGCAGTGCGTGGGCGAATTCGAGAAACGCACGTCGGCCATGCTGGCGCTGGGCGGCGCGGACTCCTCGTTCCTCGTCCTGATCATGGCCGTTCTGGTGATCACCGGCACCGTGGCGCAGATCGCCCTGATGATCGTGCGGATGGCCATGCTGGTGATCCTCACCGGAACGCTGCCGCTGGCGGCGGCGGCCAGCTCCACTCCCGCCGGCCGGGTCTGGTTCCGTAAATCCGTTGGCTGGCTCCTCGCCTTCGTGCTGTACAAACCGGCGGCGGCCGTCGTGTACGCGGCGGCGTTCTCGCTCAGCGGCCAGAAGCAGGACAACGAAGTCGTCTCGATGGTCTCCGGGGTCGTGCTGATCGTCCTGGCCTGCTTCACGCTGCCCGCGCTGATGCGGTTCGCCGCCCCCGTCGTCCAGGCGGCGGTCTCCGGAACGAGCCGCACGGCCAAGGAGTCCGCCGGATCGGGCGGACCGGCCGCGGCGGCAACCGGTGCGCTGCCCGTACCGCATCTGCGCAGCCTGGCCACCGGCCGATCGGTGGCCGGGGCCGCCGTGAGTCCCGAGGCCACCGGCGCACGGACGGGTTCGAGGACCGCCCGGGGCGCCGTGGGAGCACGGGGGGTGCCGGACGGCGACCGCGCCACGGGCGCACCGCCGGAGCCGGAGGGTTCCGCCGAGGAGCGGTCCGAGGACCGGGAGGAGACCGCCGCGCGGGTGCCCGTCCTGGTCCGGCAGTATCCCGACGACCATCAGGAGAAGGCCCATGACCACTGACGAACTCACCACGCGCACCTACGGAAACTTCCGTAAACCTCGTACCTCCGGGCTGCGCGGGCTGTCCCTGGGGGCGACGCTGCTGCTGTTCGCCGGGCTGATCGCCGTGGTGCTGGCCACGTTGGTCTCCATCGTGGCCGCGCTGAGCCTGGCGTTGTCGCTGGCGATGCTCACGGCCGCGCTGGGTTTCAAGGACCGGCACGACCGGACGCTGATGAAGCGCGGTGCGGTCCGTCTTGCCTGGTGGCGCACCACCTCTTCCGGCGGCCACCTGTACCGGTCGGGTCCGCTGGGCCGTACCGGCTACGGCACCTGCCAACTGCCCGGCCTGGCAGCCGAGTCGACGCTGACGGAGGCGCAGGACGGATACGGCCGCCCGTTCGCCGTGATCACGATTCCGGCGACCGGCCATCACACCGCGGTCATCTCCTGTGACGCCGACGGATCCGCCCTCGTCGACGAACGTCAGGTCGACACCTGGGTGGCCCACTGGGGCCAATGGCTGTCCGCTCTGGGTGCCGAACCGGACCTCGTCGCCGCGAGCGTCACCGTGGAGACCGCCCCCGACTCGGGCGTGCGCCTCCAGCAGGAGATCGCCGCCAACACCGCTTCCGACGCTCCCCAGTTGGCGACGGAGATGCTCCAAGAGGTGCTGTCCGCCTACCCCGCGGGCTCGGCGCGGATCGCCACGCGGATCGCGTTGACGTACTCCGGCGCCGCCCGGCCGGGCACCCCCCGCCGAAGCGCCGAGGACATGGCGCTGCACATCGGCACCCGCCTGCCGGGCCTGACCGCCGGGCTGTCCCTCACCAGCGCCGGTACGGCCGTACCGATGACCGCGACCGAACTCGCCGAAGCGGTGCGCGTCGCCTACGACCCGACCGTGGCGACTCTGGTGGAAGAGGCACAGGCCACCGGCGGCACCGGTCTGACCTGGCGGGAAGCCGGGCCCATGGCGGCCCAGGAGGCATGGGACCACTACCGGCACGACGGGGCGTTCAGCGTGACGTGGGCCATGACGGAGGCTCCGCAGGGCGAGGTGTTCTCCAACGTCCTGACCGGGCTCGTGCAGCCCAACCGCGACATCGCCCGCAAGCGGGTCACACTCCTGTACCGCCCGCACACTCCGGCCGACGGCGCCCGCGTCGTCCAACAGGACTACAAGAACGCGCTGTTCAGCGCCCAGCAGTCACAGATCGGCAAGGCGCGTGAGGACGCGGAGGTGATCGCGGCACGCAGGACCACCGAGGAACAGGCCCAGGGGCACGGCGTGATCCGCTTCGGCCTGCTGATCACGGCGACCGTCAACAGCGCCTCGGAGCTGCCGAAGGCCGCCGCGGCGGTGGACAACCTGGCCCCGGCCGCCCGTATCGCGGTGCGGCCCGTCTACGGCTCCCAGGCGACGGCGTTCGCCGCGGCGCTGCCCCTGGGCCTGGTGCTCCCGCTGCACACCGCCCTGCCGCAGACCGTGCGCGACGCGATGTGACATGACATGACGTGACGTCAGAAATGCTGCGGCGCCCATGAAGTGACGTGGCGTCAGCGGTGAGGCAGAGCGGCGACGAAAGAGGAGAACTCGATGGCACGCATGACCAGGCAATCCCGTCCGCTCCGCCCTACCCCCCGTGGCTGGCCCGGCCCCGGCGGCGGCATGGTCGGCCACGTCGATCCCGCACCCGAGTGGCGAGGCACCTCGGTACAGGTGTGCGGTCTGTGGCCGTTCGGCGCGGGCGCCGGGACCCCCATGGTCGGGGTGCCGCTCGGCCGTGACCTGGACTCCGGGGCCACGGTGTGCTGCGATCCCGTGTCCTGGTTCACGCGCACGGGCCTGTTGGCCAACCCGTCGATGTTCGTGCTGGGCCGCCCGGGGCTCGGCAAGTCGACGGTCGTACGGCGCATGGCCCTCGGCCTCTCCGGCTACGGTGTCCATCCGCTGATCTTCGGTGACCTCAAGCCGGACTACGTGGACCTGATCAGGGCCATCGGCGGCCAGGTCATCAGCCTGGGGCGGGGCCGCGGCAACCTCAACGTCCTGGACCCCGGCGAGTCGGGCCGGGCGGCGGCCCGGCTCACCGGCGACGCCCGCGGGCGGCTTCTCGCCGACATCCACGGCCGCCGCCTCAACATGGTCTCGGCCCTGGTGACCATCCTGCGTTCGGCGCCGCCGACGGACCGCGAGGAGACGATCCTCTCGACCGCGCTGAACGTCCTGGACGACCGGCACGACTCGCGCTCCGGCCGGGTGCCGGTGCTCGGCGACCTCGTCCAGGTCATCAAGGACGCACCGGAAGCGGTACGGGCGGTCGCCCTGGACCGGGGAGACCTGACCCGCTACCGCGACATCACGGAGAATCTGGAGGCCTCACTGACCGCCCTGCTCGGCGACGGCCGCCTGGGCGGCACCTTCGCCAGGCCGACGACGGAGGCGATGAAGCTGGACCGTCCGGTCTGCTTCGACGTCAGCGGCATCGACGACAGCGAGGCCCTGCTCCAGGCCGCCGCCCTGCTGTCCTGCTGGTCGTACGGCTTCGGCGCGGTCTCCGCGGCACACGAACTCGCCGACGCGGGGCTGGAACCGCAGCGCAACTACTTCCTGGTCATGGACGAACTGTGGCGCGTCCTCCAGGCGGGCCGCGGTCTGGTCGACCGCGTCAACGCTCTCACCCGTCTGGACCGCCAGCGCGGAGTGGGACTGGCCATGATCACCCACAGCATCGACGATCTCCTGGCGCTGCCCACGGAGGAGGACCGCACCAAGGCGAAGGGCTTCGTGGAACGCGCCGGCATGGTGGTCTGCGGGGGACTCCCGCCCGCCGAGATACCGCAGCTCGCTCAGATCGTGGAGCTGGCCGAGGCGGAGAAACGCCTGTTGGTCGACTGGTCAACCCCGCCGGCCTGGGACGCGACCAACGGCCGCCGGGCCGAACCGCCTGGCCTCGGCAACTTCCTCATCAAGGTCGGCAACCGTCCTGGGATCCCGCTGCACGTGGACCTGACGGCGGCCGAACTCGCGGTCAACAACACGAACAAGAGGTGGAACAAGTAGGCGTGGGCTCACCGCACTGACCTCTCCGGGAAGACAGACTGAACCGTTGCCCGCGCAGCCCGTAGATATGACCGGGCGCCGCTCGTCCCGGCTGCCGGTCCTCGCCACCGTGCACGACGACCTCATCGACGCGGTCGACCGGACGGTCAAACAGGGTTACCGTCGTTGGACGTCGGCGGCAGCAGGGCGTCAAGCACCGTGTGCACAGCCGCGCGAGGCGGGGCGCCCTTGCGGATCGCCGCCGTGATCGTACGGGTCACGGGGTTGGCCAGCTCGCGGGTGGCGACACGATAGCGGCTGGCGTCGACAGCCAGCCCCGGCAGCAGCGCGACCGCGTGCCCGGCTTCGACAAGCTCCAAGGTCAGCATGTAGTTGCTGAAGCGGCCCACCACTCGGGGCTCGAACCGCGCCTGTCGGCACAGCCGCAGCGCGAGATTCGCCATGTACGACTGAGGGATGTCGAGGGCCCACGACTCATCGGCGAAGGCGGCCAGGTCGGCCGGTCCGCGCCCGGCGGCCGGGTGCTCGGGCGGCAGCACCAGCAGGATCGGATCCGTCGTGAGCGGTACGAGGTCGAGGTCCGGGCCGAGCGGCAGTTCGCCGAAATCCGTGGTCGTGATCACGAGGTCCGCGTCGCCGACCCGCAGGGCCGGCACGCTCTCGTGCGGCTCCAACTCCAGGAGCGGGACGTCGAGATGGGGATACGCGTGGGCCAGGTGTGTCACCGCCGGTACGGCCATCGTGTGCACCGCGCTCTGGAACGCCCCGACCCGTACCAGGCCCGACGGCTCCTCGCCGAACCCGCGCAGCTCCGCCTCCACGGTGTCCATGTGGTCGAGGATCGCCCGCGCGCGCCGCGCCAGAATCAGCCCGGCCGAAGTCAACCGCACCCGGCGCCCCGTGCGTTCGAGCAGCTGCGTGCCGGTCTCGGTCTCAAGTACGGCGAGTTGCTGAGACACGCTCGACGGGCTCAGGTGGGCGGCCTGCGCCACCGCCCTGACCGTGCCCAGCGTGTCCAGCCGCGTCAGCAACCGCAGCCTCCAGGGGTTCATCACCGCCTCATTGTTGTGCGGATTTCCCGAACAGCACAGCCGGAATTGTGTGATGGACGTGGCACCCACCCCGTCCTAGCGTCACGGTCATGGCTGCCGAATCCCCTACGTCCACCGCTCCTGCCCCTGAGGCCACGTTCTGGGCCGACGCGGACCGCCACCTCGTCCGCTACGGCGGAGGCTTCACGAGCGAGATCATCGAGCGTGCCGCCGGAAGCTTCGTGTACACCGCGTCCGGCCGGAAGATCCTCGACTTCACGTCCGGACAGATGAGCGCGATCCTCGGGCACTCCCACCCGGCGATCGTGGAGACCGTCCAGAGCCAGGTCGCCACCCTCGACCACCTCTACAGCGGAATGCTCAGCCGCCCGGTTGTCGAGCTGGCCCGCCGCCTCGCCGATACGCTGCCCGCGCCCCTGGAGAAGGCGCTGCTCCTGACCACCGGCGCCGAGTCGAACGAGGCCGCCATCCGGATGGCCAAGCTGGTCACGGGCAAGCACGAGATCGTCTCGTTCGCCCGGTCCTGGCACGGCATGACGCAGGCCGCTGTCTCCGCCACCTACAGCGCGGGCCGCAAAGGTTACGGCCCGTCCGCCCCCGGCAACTTCGCCATCCCCGTGCCGAACCCATACCGGCCCGACTTCACCACGCCCGACGGTGCGCTCGACTGGCGCCGCCAGCTGGACTTCGCCTTCGATCTCATCGATGCCCAGTCCACCGGAAACCTCGCGGCATGCCTCGTGGAGCCGATCCTCAGCTCCGGCGGCATCATCGAACCTCCGCCCGGCTACTTCGCCGCCCTCCAGAGCAAGTGCCGCGAGCGCGGCATGCTCCTGATCCTCGACGAGGCCCAGACCGGCCTGTGCCGCACCGGCACCTGGTACGCCTTCGAACGCGACGGGGTCGTCCCCGACATCCTCACACTCTCCAAGACCCTCGGCGCGGGCCTGCCCCTCGCGGCCGTCCTCACCAGTGCCGAGATCGAGCAGGAGGCATACGACCGCGGCTTCCTCTTCTTCACCACGCATGTCTCCGACCCACTGGTGGCCGCGGTGGGCAACACCGTCCTCGACGTCCTGGCCAAGGATCGCCTGGACGAGCGCGCCCGCGACCTCGGCTCCTTCCTGCGCACCGGCCTGGAGGACCTGGCCACCCACCACGAGGTCATCGGCGACATCCGCGGCCGTGGCCTGCTCGCCGGCCTGGAACTCGTCGTCGACCGTGAGACCAAGCAGAGCTCGGACGAGCTGGGCGCCCAGGTCACCCGCCGCTGCCTCGAACTCGGCCTGCACATGAACATCGTCCAGCTTCCCGGCATGGGGGGCGTGTTCCGTATCGCGCCTCCGCTGACGGCGACCGAGGACGAACTGGCCCTCGGCCTCTCGATCCTGGACACGGTGATCGGTGAGGTGAGCGCGGCGCTGTGAGAGCGGAAGTCCCCTCCTGCACGGGACAGTTGGGAGGGCCTCTGCCCTGCGGGCCAGGGGCCCTCTTGCCGGCCCTCCGCGACACGCGCACGGAGAACGGCCGGCCGCGTCAACCGGCCTTCGCCTGCGCCGAGATGCCGCCGTCGACCGGCATCGCCGTCCCCGTGACGAACGACGCGCGCCCGCTGCACAGCCAGGCCGCGGCCTCGGCGATCTCCTCGGGGTCCGCCATCCGCTTCTGGATCTGCGGAGCGATGAACGCGGTCTCCAGATACGGCATTTGCCGTACCGCCTCGTCGATCATCTCGCTGCGCGTCGTGCCGACCACCAGTGCGTTGACGCGGATCCCTTGCTCGCCGTACTCCGACGCGGCGGCGCGGGTCATCCCCAGTACCGCGTGCTTGGCCGCCACGTACGGCACGGACGCGCCCGTCGCGTAACGGCCCGCCGTACTGCTGGTGTTGACGATGGCGCCGCCCCGGCCGGACGCGAGCATCACGGGTATCTGGTGCTTGAGGCAGTTCCAGGTGCCCCGGACGTTCACGTCCATCGTGCGGTCGTAGACCTCGTCGGCCGTCTCGTGCAGCGAGGACTCCACCGTCGCGTAACCGGCGTTGTTGAACGCGCAGTCCAGAGCGCCGAAGTGCGCCACCGCCGCCTCGACGACGCGACGTACGTCGTCGGCCACGGTCACATCGCCGGGCACCGCCAGGACCCGGCCGCCCCGCTCGGTGATCTGCTCAGCCACCGCGCTCAGCTTCTCCGCGCGACGCGCCATCAGCACGACCGCGGCTCCCTCGGCCGCGAACAGCCGTCCCGCCGCGGCGCCGATGCCGCTCGACGCGCCTGTGATCATGGCGACTTGACCCGTCAGCAGTCCCTGCCGGTCGCCGGCCCCCGTGTGTTGGTTCATGCCACGATCCTAAGCAGTACGTCCGAACGGCGGCGGAAGGATTCAGCGAAGCGACTTGTCCATCACATGCTCCCTGGTCTTGCCGTCGGACAGCAGGTCGCCTCGCTCCGGCGTGCGGACGAAGCCGTTACGCCGGTACAGCGCGGCGGCGCGCTCGTTGCCCGGAATCACCGCCAGCTTCAGCGTCGTGGCGCCCGACTGCCGGGCCCATGCCCCGACCGCTGCGATCAGTTGGTCCGCGACACCGAGCCCCCGCGCCTCGGGACCGACCCACACCGACCTCAGCTCACACACGTCGCCGTCCCCGCGAATCCCGCTCGCCATTCCGACCGTGCGGCCGTCCAGCGACGCGAGGACGTTGTACGTGCCGGGAGCCTCCAGTCGGGCCCGCCACCGATCCTCGCCGCCCCGCTCCCAGTCCCCGAGGCGGGATTTGAACGCGTACGGCGCCTCCGCGAGTGCGGCGAGCCGAGCGTCGCGCCACAGGGGCCAGTCGTTCGTCGTGAGTACCCGCAAACGCACCATGTCCACCAGTCTGCCGACACCGGGGGCCGACGGGCTTGGGGGTTCCTCAAGGCGTTGCGCATCTGCGATGGATAATCCGCTCAAACCTTGCAGATGCGAGGCCCGGCGGCCTATCTTTCCGCGCATGCAGTCCTACACAATCGGTCAGGCGGCACGCCTGCTGGGCGTCAGCACCGACACGGCCCGCCGGTGGGCCGACGCCGGCCGGGTCGAGACCCATCGCGACGAGGGCGGGCGACGGCTCATCGACGGCCGCGACCTGGCCGCGTTCTCGATCGAGGTCGGCCAGAGCGGCGGCGGTGGCGAGGAGGAGGTCTCGTACACCTCGGCCCGTAACGCGTTCCCCGGCATCGTCACCGCCGTCAAGCTCGGTGACGTCGCGGCCCAGGTCGAGATCCAGGCCGGGCCGCACCGGCTCGTCTCGCTCCTGACCAGGGAGGCCGTCGAGGAGCTGGGCCTGGAGGTCGGTATGCAGGCCACCGCCCGCGTGAAGTCGACCAGCGTGCACATCGACCGCGTCTGATCCGCCTTTCCGGTTCTGTCTCTCAGGGAGTCCTCACCCTCATGTCTTTCACCCTCAGCACCGCCATACGCCGCGCCGCGGCCACCGCGCTCACCGCGGGCCTGCTCGTCCCGCTGACCGCGTGCGGCGGCGGTGACAGCGACAGCGAAGACACCGGCACCGGTGCCAAGTCCACCGAATCGGCCACCGGAGCGCCCAAGGCCGACCTGACCGTTCTCGCCGCATCCTCGCTCACCGATGTCTTCGAGACGGCGGGCGCCGCGTACGAGAAGGAGAACCCCGGCACCAAGGTGACGTTCTCCTTCGCCGGCTCGCAGGAACTCGCCGCGCAGGTCCAACAGGGCGCCCCCGCCGACGCGTTGGTCACCGCCGACACCAAGACCATGGACGGTCTGAAGGCCGACACCGGGACGCCGACCGTCATCGCCAAGAACCGTCTGGTCATCGCCACCGGCGAGGGCAACCCGGAGAAGATCGAGAACCTCAAGGACCTCGCCGACACCAAGCTCAAGGTCGTCCTCGCGGCGCCCGAGGTCCCGGTCGGCCGGTACAGCGAACAGGTCCTGGCCGCGCAGAAGATCGAAGTGAAGCCGGTCTCCGAGGAGCCGAACGTCCGCGCCGTCCTCAGCAAGGTCGAACTCGGCGAGGCGGACGCCGGGATCGTCTACAAGACGGACGCGGCCACCGCCACCGACAAGGTGGACGCGATCGAGATCCCCGACGCGCAGAACGCCGTCGCCGAGTACCCGGCCGCCACGCTCAAGACGTCCGAACACGCGGAAGCGGCAGCCGCGTTCGTCGCGTGGCTCACCACCCCCGAGGCGCAGAAGCTCCTCCAGGACGCGGGCTTCCAGCAGCCGTAACAGCCCGCAGGAGCCCGATGACCCGCCTCAGTTCTCTCCGCCCGGCCCCTGGCCGCACCCCTACCCGTACCCGTACCCCAGTCGCGCTCGCCGTCCCCGCGCTGCTCGCCGTCGCCTTCCTGCTCCTGCCGCTCGTCGGGATCCTCGCCCGCACCTCCTGGGGCGAGGTCGGTACGCATCTGAGCAGCCCCGGAGTCGTCGAGGCGCTGCGCCTCTCGCTCCTCGTCTCCTTCTGGGCGCTCGCGCTCTCGCTGGTCCTCGGGGTGCCGCTGGCCTGGCTGCTGGCGCGGGTGGACTTCCCCGGCAAGGCGCTCGTACGGTCCCTGGTCCTGCTGCCGATGGTGCTGCCGCCCACCGTCGGCGGCGTCGCGCTGCTCCTCGCGTTCGGGCGGCGCGGGCTGCTCGGCCCCTGGCTGGACGACACGTTCGGCATCACCCTGCCGTTCCACACCTCGGGCGCGGTCCTGGCGGCGACGTTCGTCGCGATGCCGTTCCTCGTCATCAGCCTCGAAGGCGCGCTGGGCGGACTGCGTCCCCGTTACGAGGAGACCGCCGCGTCCCTCGGAGCCTCGCCGGTACGGGTGTTCGCCACCGTCACCCTGCCGATGGTCGCCCCCGGTCTGCTCGCCGGGGCCGCGCTGACCTGGGCGCGGGCGCTCGGCGAGTTCGGGGCGACCATCACCTTCGCGGGGAATCTGCCCGGCACCACACAGACGCTGCCGCTCCAGGTGTATCTGCTGCTCCAGGGCTCGCCCGAGGCCGCGACATCCGTCTCGCTGCTGCTGCTCCTCATCGCCATGGCCGTGCTGATCGCGCTGCGCGGGCGCTGGACGGGCACGCCACGGGACTCCGAGAACGTGTGGAGCGGGGGCCGGAAGCATGCGGCGCGGGCCGCTTCACCGGAAGACGACACAGGGGCGGACGGGGAGGACGGGGCTGACCGGGCGGCGGCCGTGGACCCGGGCAGGGGCAAGGTCGGCGAGCCGGAGACCGCCGACGAACGCTGGTCGCTGCACGCCGACGTCACCGGCTTCACCCGCCTCACGCTCGACGCCGAACCCGGCACCACCATCGCCGTCGTCGGTCCCAACGGCGCCGGCAAGACCACCCTCCTGCGGGCCCTCCTCGGCCTGACCCCACGCGCCCGCGCCGAGCTGCGCCTCGGCGCGCTCGACGTCACCGCGCTCCCGCCGCACCGCCGGGGCGTCGCCTGGGTGCCCCAGGACGGCGCGCTCTTCCCGCACCTGAGCGCCCTGAGCAACACGGCGTACGGGCTCCGCGCCCATGGCGTCGGCCGCGCCGAGGCCCGCCGGACCGCCCAACTGTGGCTCGACCGCCTCGGGGTGGGCCATCTCGCGCACCGCAGGCCCGCCCAGGTCTCCGGCGGGCAGGCCCAACGAGTGGCGCTGGCACGGGCGTTGGCGACCCGTCCCCGGCTGCTGCTGCTCGACGAACCGCTGGCTGCCCTCGACCAGACCACCCGCGCACGGGTACGGCACACCCTGCGCGGCCACCTCGAGGGCTTCGGCGGAGTGTGCCTGATGGTCACTCACGACCCGGTGGAGGCCGTGTCGTTGGCCGACCGCGTGCTCGTCCTGGACGAGGGCCGCGTCGTCCAGGACGCACCGCCCGCCGATGTCACCCGCCACCCCCGCTCGCCGTGGGTGGCCCGGATGCTCGGCCGGAACGCCTGGCCCGGCACCGCGACCGCCGACGGGCTCGCGCTCACCGGCGGCGGACTGCTGGTCGTCGCCGATCCGCTGCCTCCGGGCACCCGCGCACTCGCGATCATCGCGCCGGAGGCCGTGTCTGTGCACCGCGACCGGCCGAGCGGCAGCCCCCGTAACGTCTGGCCCGGCACCGTACGCGAGATCACCTCCAGCGGCAGCAGACTGCGTGTGCTGATCACCTCCGAGCGGGCCCCGGACCTGGTGGCCGAGATCACCCCGCAGGCCGCCGTCGAACTCGCCCTGGCCGACGGGGTGCCGGTGTGGACGAGCGTGAAGGCGACGGAGGCGACCGTGGTGGAGCTGTGACGGGCCGCCCTGTGCGCGGCGGTGGCGGGACCCCGGCGTAGCCTGCCGGCACCCCGTCACCTTCAGGAGCACGATGTCCGCCGCCGCCGTACCGCCCCGCATCCTCTACGTCACCGACCTCGCCTACCAGGCCAGGGGCCGCCGCTACTGCGACGAGGACATCCTGTTCTCCACCCGGCTGCGGCGGGACTTCACCGTCGCCACCTGCCATCCGGCCGACGCCGCGCGCCTCATGGGCGATTTCGACGCCGTCGTCGTACGCAACAGCGGTCCCGTGATCCACTACCGCGAGCAGTACGAAGCCTTCCGCGACCGGGCGCTGGCCGACGGCGTGCGCGTCTACAACCCGCTGACGGGGCGCGGCGACATGGCGGGCAAGCAGTATCTGGTGGAGCTGAGCGACGCGGGGCTGCCGGTCATCCCCACCGTGGACCGGGTCGCGGACCTGGGGCGGTTGCCGGACGCCGACGAGTACGTCCTCAAGCCGAAGGACGGGGCGGACTCCATAGGCATGCGGTTCGTGCCGCGCGACGGGCTGGCGGATCTCGGTGGGTCCGCCGGAGGGCTCGGGGACGTGCTCGTACAGCCGCGTATCCCGTTCTCGTACGAGGTCTCCTTCTACTTCGTCGACCACGACTTCCAGTACGCGCTGTACGCACCCGACCCGGAGCGGCGGTGGCAGCTCGTGCCGTACGAGGCCAAGGCGGTCGATCTCGACTTCGCGGGGAAGTTCATCGACTGGAACACCCTCGACCACGGCATCCAGCGCGTCGACGCGTGCCGCGCGCCGGACGGGGAGCTGCTGCTGGTGGAGTTGGAGGACCTCAATCCGTTCCTGTCGCTGGAGCTGCTGGACGAGACGGCCCGCGACGCGTTCATCGCACGCACGATGGTCTCGCTGCGCGCGCTGCTGAGCTGACCTGACGGCCGCCGGCCACGTCCTAGAGGGGTGGATCGGTGAAGAGTTCACGCAGCCACCAGGCGCTCTGCTCACCACCTCCGGCGCTCACGCCGCCGGATGTCTCCGGGAAGAGACGGCCCCAGGAGCAAGCCCGGCCGATGGCTCCGAGCCGCCACGCCAGGCTGACAGCGCGTCGCAGCTCCGCGGCTGTGACGCCGGTCCGTGTCCACGGCTCCAGATAGGCGTCGCGCAGTCGCGGCAACACCTGGGGCCCATAGCGCCCGCGAGCCGTGCGAGCGGGGACCAACAGGCTGCAGAAGGGGTGGGAGACCGCCGCGTCGCCCCAGTCGAAGAAGGTGAAACGGCCCGGCTCCGGGGCGAAGAGCTGACCGTCATGCAGATCGGAATGGTCGAGCGAATCGGCAAGGCCGACGCTCTCAAGTTCCTCGCACCAGCCCACGAGGCGGGGACGCAGCTCGCGCAACGCCCGGCGGTCGGTGAGCCCGAGCGTGGTGTTCTCATCGACGATCTTGTCGAAGACCTCGGGGAGGACAGCCAGACGCGCGTCGGGGACACCGAGCACGTCGAACGTCTTCACGTACGGACCCAGTGCCCGCTGCATGTCGGCGTACTGGCGCAGCATCTCTTCCCAGGCTCGCGGGCCGGCGGAGCCACGGTCGAGTACGTCTCTGAAGAGCGGCCCACCGTCCGGCAGCAGCGACCAGCCACGGCCTGCGTCGACGGCGAGTGGCTTCAGCACATGTTCCGGGACCCAGCGGGCCAGCGCCTCGGTCAGTCCCGCTTCGAAGGCGCTGGGGGGCGGGTTGGCCTTGAACCACACCGCACCGTGTCCTTCGACCGGCATCCGCACCAACACGGACCACGGCCGCAGCCGCACCCTCCGCCGCCCCGTCTCGTGCAGCCCGTGAGCGGCGAGCGCGGACTCCGCCCAGCCGAGGGCGGCCTCTCGCCAGTCGTCCTGTTCCCAGGGCGTCGTCGCCTCCGGATACTGCCCCCGGTCCACCACCGCCGACGCGTCACCCTGCATCCCGCCATCCCATCATGCGCGGTCCGCGTGCGGCGACTGCGTTACGGCTACGTTTCCCGTACCCCCGACGAATTTGTTCAGTCACACAACAGTGTCCGAAAGGTGGGTAGTTGCCGGTGCGGTGGGCGGTGAGATCGTCCGGGGATCCGGGCAGGCCAACACCGGTCTACGCGCGGGAAGTTCAGGCTCGCGCGCGTACGTGGAGGCCCGTCGGGACGCCCGCGTTTAATTTTGACACGACCTTGACAAATTAATTCGGCGTTGCCAGCATGCAACTCGCTCGGACTGTGGACATGGCTTCCGGGCGAACGCAACGCAGCCCTCCCCCTCGCACCATCCGCTCGGCAGCAAAGCGCGACGGCGCGCGCCTTGCCTGACACACCCCACCTCTGGTCAGGAAGGAAACCTCATGTCACGACGCCCACCTGCGTGGTCCAGAATTCTCGCGGCGCTCGCCCTCGTACTCTCCGCCGGCCTCACCGCCGCCCCCGCCGCCGTCGCCCACCCCGGCCACCCGGAACACGAAGCCGCGGAAATCCCGGCAGCCGACTACCAGCAGGTCCAACTCGCCCTCGGTGGTGCGGAGTTGGGCGAGGCGATGTCGCTCGCCGTACTGCCCGACCGCTCTGTCGTGCACACCGCGAGGGACGGCACGGTCCGCCTCACGGACGCCGCCGGGAACACCAAGACGTCGGGCAAGCTCGATGTCTACACGCATGACGAGGAAGGTCTTCAGGGAGTCGCGGCCGACCCGGACTTCGCGACCAACCGATATCTGTACCTGTACTACTCGCCCAAGCTCAACACCCCCGGCGGCGACGCCCCGGTGACCGGAAGCGCGGCCGACTTCGAGCCGTGGAAAGGGCATCTGAACCTCTCCCGTTTCACGCTCAAGGCCGACAACACGCTGGATCTGGCGAGCGAGAAGGTCGTGCTCGAAGTGCCCAACGACCGTGGCCAGTGCTGTCACGTCGGCGGTGACATCGACTTCGACGCGCAGGGCAATCTCTATCTGACGACGGGCGACGACACGAACCCGTTCGAGTCGGCCGGTTACTCCCCGATCGACGAACGCACCGACCGCAACCCGCAGTTCGACGCCCAGCGCTCCTCGGGCAACACCAACGACCTGCGCGGCAAGGTGCTCCGTATCAAGCCGGCCGCGGCCGGCGGCTACACCGTCCCGTCCGGCAACCTCTTCGCACCGGGTACGGCCCAGACGCGCCCCGAGATCTACGCGATGGGCTTCCGCAACCCGTTCCGGATGTCCGTCGACAAGGCCACCGGCATCGTCTACCTCGGCGACTACGGCCCCGACTCCGGCTCCACGAGTGCCGACCGGGGCCCCAGCGGCCAGGTCGAGTTCAACCGCATCACCGGGCCGGGCAACTACGGCTGGCCGTACTGCACCGGCACCAACACCGCCACGGAGACGTACGGCGAATGGGCGTTCCCGAACGGCCCCTCCGCAGGCAAGTACGACTGCGCGGGCGGCGCCACCAACAACTCCCTCCACAACACGGGCCAGAGCAAGCTCCCGCCGGCCAAGGCCTCCTGGATCCGCTACTCCGGTGACGCGGGCTCCCCGCCCGAGTTCGGCAGCGGCTCCGAGTCGCCGATGGGCGGCCCCGTCTACAACTACGACGCGGGCCTCGACTCCGCCGTGAAGTTCCCGCAGTCGCTCGACGGCCGCTTCTTCGCCGGTGAGTACGGCCGTAAGTGGATCAAGGCCATCGAGGTCAAGGCCGACGGCAGCCCCGGCGTCATCGAGAACTTCCCGTGGACCGGTACGCAGGTGATGGACCAGGCCTTCGGCCCCGACGGCGCGCTGTACGTCCTCGACTACGGCACCGGCTCCAACAACCAGGCGCTGTACCGCGTCGAATACCTCGCCGGCAGCAACCGCAACCCGGTCGCCAAGGCCGCCGCCGACAAGACGTCCGGCCCTACACCGCTCGCGGTCTCCTTCTCGTCCGAGGGAAGCGCCGACCCCGAGGGCGGAGCGCTCAGCTACGCCTGGGACTTCGGTGACGGCGCGAAGTCGACCGACGCCAACCCGAGCCACACCTACACCGAGGCCGGCACCTACCGGCCCACCCTCACGGTCACCGACCCGGAGGGCCTGACCGGCACCGCCAGCCTCGTGGTGACGGCCGGCAACACCGCCCCCACCGTCACCCTGACCACGCCCGCCGACGGCGAGCTGTTCTCCTGGGGCGACAGCGTCCCGTTCACCGTCACGGCCGGCGACCCCGAGGACGGCACCGTCGACTGCTCCAA
This sequence comes from Streptomyces sp. NPDC050433, assembly GCF_044458565.1. Lineage (NCBI taxonomy): Bacteria > Bacillati > Actinomycetota > Actinomycetes > Kitasatosporales > Streptomycetaceae > Streptomyces > Streptomyces sp. NPDC050433. The sequence goes on from NZ_JBITIB010000016.1 coordinate 169,037, forward strand.
GGTCAAGGTGACGTATCTGCTGGGCCACGACGAACACCGGCACCAGATCACCTCGAAGAACGGCTGCACCGGCACCATCGACGTCCCCGTCGACGGTGAGCACGACACCGCCGCCAACATCTACGGGGTCTTCGACGCCGAGTACACCGACGCCGGCGGCCTCACCACGCACAGCGACAGCATCCTCCAGCCCCGGCACCGCCAGGGCGAGCACTTCGGCGCCCAGTCCGGTATCGAGATCGCGGCCCACGGCAACGCCGAAGGCGGTGCCACGGTCGGCTTCACCGACAACGGCGACTGGGTCTCCTTCAAGCCGTACGCGCTGGACAACGTGACCAGCGTCTCGGCGCGCGTCGCGTCCGGCGGCGTCGGCGGCACCCTCGAAGTACGCGCCGGGTCCGCGACCGGCACGCTGCTCGGCACGTTGAACGTGGCCCCGACCGGCGGCTGGGAGAACTTCGTCGACGTGACGGCGGACATCTCCAACGCCCCGGGCGGGACAACCGAGTTGTTCCTCGTCTTCAAGGGCGTGACCGGCCAGGGCAACCTCTTCGACGTGGACGCGTTCACCTTCGCCACCGCTGCGGAAGCCAAGGGAGTTGAGCGATGAGAAGCCAGATCGCCCGGCGCGTACGGCACAGGTCCTGCGCGCTGGCCGTAGCGCTCGGCGCCGCGCTCCTGGCGCCCACCGGGGCTTCCGCGGAGGCCGCGGCCGACCCGTACGACGTCCTCGTCTTCTCCAAGACGGCCGGATTCAGGCACGATTCGATCCCCGTCGGTATCGAGACGATCCAAGGGCTCGGCGCGGCCAACGAGTTCGCCGTCACCGCGACCGAGGACAGCGGTGCCTTCACCACGGCCAACCTCGCGAACTACGAGGCGGTGGTCTTCCTCAGCACCACCGGCGACGTGCTGAACGACGCGCAGCAGACAGCGCTGAAGTCGTACGTCGACGGGGGCGGCGGCTATGTCGGCGTCCACGCGGCGGCCGACACCGAATACGGGTGGCCGGCGTACGAGGGCCTGGTCGGCGCCTGGTTCAAGAGCCACCCGGCGATCCAGCAGGCGACGCTCAAGAACGAGGACCGGACCCACCCGGCCACCTCGCACCTGGACCCGACCTGGTCCAGGACCGACGAGTGGTACAACTACCGCACCAACCCCCGCGACAGCGTCCACGTACTCCAGAGCCTGGACGAATCCACCTACAGCGGTGGGGAGATGGGCGACGACCACCCGATCACCTGGTGCGACGAGCAGGCCGAGGGCCGGTCGTTCTACACCGGGCTCGGCCACACGCGGGAGTCGTACGCCGACCCCGCCTTCCGGCAGGTGCTGCTCGGCGGCATCCAGTACGCGGCCGGCGCGGTCGACGCGGACTGCTCGCCCACGGACGAAGGCGGCGACCCCGCGGTCGTCGAGGGCGAGGCGTACACCTCCGGCTCGGGCGTGGAACGCGCCAACCACGGCTCGGCCAGCGGCGGTCAGACCCTCGGCCACATCGAGAACGGTGACTGGGCCGGGTACTCCCAGGTCGACACCGCCGGTGCCACCACCTTCACCGCCGACGTCTCGTCGGCGGGCGCGGGCGGCACGGTCGAGATCCGCGGCGGCTCGGCCACCGGCACGCTGCTCGGGTCGGTCGACGTCGCGCCGACCGGCGGCTGGGACACCTTCACCGAGGTCTCCACGACGCTGACCGCCACCGGGACGGGCGCGCTGTTCCTGCGCTTCACCGGGGGAGCGGGCGCGCTGTTCGACATCGACAGCTTCACCCTGTCCGGCGCGGCCGAGGAGCCCAAGGCCGAGGGCTCGTCGAACGTGCACCTCTTCTACTACCCCTGGTACGGAAACCCCGAGGTCAACGGCAGTTGGCGGCACTGGCAGCAGGGCGGCCAGAACCCGCCCGAGGACATCGGCGCCGACCTGTACCCCAAGCTGGGCGCGTACGACTCCGGTGACTTCACCGGCGCCGTCGAACAGCACATGAAGTGGATCAAGCAGTCCGGTGCGAACGTCCTGGTCTACAGCTGGTGGGGCCAGGGCAGTTACGAGGACGGGCTGGCCGACGGCGTACTGGACGCGGCCCAGCGGCACGGCATCAAGGTCGCCTGGCACCTGGAGCCGTACAGCGGGCGCAGCGGTGCGTCCACGGTGGACGACATCAACTACATCAACGAGCGGTACGGCGACCACCCGGCGTACTTCCGGGACGCGGAGCGGAACAACAGCAACGCGTTCTATGTCTTCCAGAGCCTCGATGTGCCCGACTGGTCGGCCCTGGACCAGGTGACGGACAACAACATCGTTCTGGCGCAGACCACCGACACGTCGAAGATCGCGCACTTCAACGGCCTCTACACGTACGACGGCATCGCCGGCGCCACCGCACCCGGCTGGAAGAACGCCGGGGACTACGCACGGGCCAACGACCTGGTCTGGGCGCCCTCGGTGGCTCCCGGCTACATCGACGACCGCGCCGTACCCGGCAACACCACGCCCACCGTGGGCAGGGACAACGGCGCCGCGTACGACAAGCAGTGGAACAACGCGCTGGACCCGGCCATCGGCGGATCACCCACCTGGGTCTCCGTCACCTCCTTCAACGAATGGCACGAGGGAAGCTCGATCGAACCCGCGTCGGGCAACCCGCCTGCCGGGCACGGCTATCAGACCTTCTCGGGCGCGTACGGGAAGACCGGGACCGAGGCCGAGACGGCGTATCTCGACCGGACGCGGCACTGGGTGGACCGGTTCGAGGCTGCGCGGGCGGCCAGGCTGCGGTGAGAGCGGCCCGTGCCGGGTGCCCAGTCACCCCCGGTCCGGGCGATGAGGCAGCGGGCCCGGTACGGCCAACGAGCCGTACCGGGCCTTCTGTTGTGCGTGCGGTCCCTACCGTTCCGCCTCCCAGGTCACCGACGTACCCCTGCCGTCGTCGGCCTCGTCGCGCTCCCCGTCGTCCGAGACCACCAGGCGCACCCCGTCCCCGCCGTCCGCCAGCCGCGCCGTCGCGTCGACCTCCACCTCGATCGACGTCACCCCCGTCCGCCGGTGCGCGGCGGCCAGCGCGCCGCGCAGCGCGGACAGCAGTCCGTCGTGCAGTTGATCTCCTACGAGGGTGTCCACCGCCCCCGTGAAGTGCACGGACGGCTGGAAACCCAGCAGGGCCGCCGCGCCCGCCGCCTCGCGCAGCACCTTGCCGCGCAGGCTCGTCGGGGCGTCGGCGGGCGGCTGCTGGAGGGCGAAGATCGTGGTGCGCACCTCCTGGATCGTGGAGTCCAGCTCGTCGACGGCGTGACCGAGCAGATCGGACAGCTCCGGTTCGTCCGTGCGCCGCCGGGTCGACTCCAGCATCATCTCGGTGGCGAACAGCCGCTGCACGACCAGATCGTGCAGGTCGCGGGCGATCCGGTCGCGGTCCTCGAAGACCGCCAGCCGCTCGCGGTTGTGCTGGGCGTCGGCGAGCACCAGCGCGAGCGCGGCCTGGGAGGCGAACTGGGTGGCCAGCAGCCGATCCACGGCGGTGTACGGGCGTCCGCCGCGCTTGCGCGGCAGAGCGAGCGTGCCGATCAGCCGCCCGCCGCTCTGGAGCGGCAGCATCATGCTGGGCCCGAAACGGGTCCGCACATGGGTGGTCATCCGGGGATCGGTCGCCGAGTCGTCGATGTACACCGGTTCGCCACCGAGGAGTTGGATGAGCACCGGCGAGCCGGGCGCGATGCTCGTACCGACGATGTCGCCCGGGTCGTCCAGCGCGGAGGCGGCGACGATCTCCATGCCGCCCTCGTCGGTGGGCTGGAGCACCACCCCGGCGGCGGCGCCGGCCAGGATCCGCGCGGACTTCGCCAGCGTCGTGAGGGCGTCCGCGGCGGTCTCGCCGGTGAGCAGCGCGGTCGTGACGGCGGCGGCGCCCTCGATCCACCGTGCGCGCTGGCGGGCCGTCCCGTACAGGCGCGCGTTGCCAATGGCGATCCCGGCCTGCGAGGCGAGCACGCGCAGCAGGGCCAAGTCCTCCTCGGTGAAGGGTCCGTGCCGCTTCCGGGCCAGACAGAGATGGCCGAGCACGTCGTTGTTGACCCGGACGGGGACGCCGAGGCTGAGGGTGGTGCCGGGGTGGCCGAGGAGTCCCGTGTGCCCGGTGGGCAGCCGGGTGATCCGACGGCGCTCGTCCTCGCTGAGCCCGACGGAGTACAGCTCGGCGATCCGGCTCCGACCGCGCTCGGGGCCCCGGCCTTGCGCGGGCCCGGCGAGCGCGAGCGCGCCGTATCGCGCGTCGGTGAGATCGGCGGCGCTGTCGACGACATGCTGCAGCGTGGAGGCCAGCTCGCCCTCGGTCCCGACGTTGAGCACGGCGTCGAGCAGCATGGGGAGCCGGGGTGCGGACGTCCGGGAGCGCCCGGTCCGCCGCTGCCCGCCCCCGACGTCCGTCCGCTCGCCCTCGCCCGCCCGCCCCGCCCCGTCGCCACCCGCTTGGGGTCGCGGGCTGTCCGGGTGGTCCTGGCCAGGGCCGATGTCGGGGTCCGGCTGGGGGCGCTCGGGGCCGCGGTGGCCGGGGCTGTCCTGCGGGGTGTTCCGCTGGTTCCGGCTGTCGCCCTGGCCTTCCCGCTGTTCCGGGTCGGTGTTCGGCTCGTTCGGACTGTCCGGGGCGGTGCTCCGGCGGTCCCGCCGGTCAGGCCCGATGTCGGAGTCCGCCTGTGGGGCGTCCCGCCGCTCCGGGCCGTTGGCTCCGTGGTCCCGCGCGTCCGGGGGTCCTTTTCGGCGGTTGTGTACGCCCCGTCCCTCGGGGACATTCGGGTCGGTGCTCGGGCGGGTCTGCCGGTCAGGCCCGATGTCGGGGTCCGCCTGGGGGCGCCGGACGCGGCCCTGGCCGGAGTTGTCCTGCGGGGCATCCCGCGGTTCCGGGCCGTTGGCTCCGTGGTCCCGCGCGTCCGCGCCACCGCCGTCGTCCCGGCGGTTCCGCGCGCCCCGTCCCTCGGGGCCGGTCGAGCCTTCCCGGCGGTCCTCGTCGGTCGGCCCGTCTTCCCCTCCCGCCGTCACGTCACTCGGAGTGCGCCAGCGGATTGAGCACCAACGGCTGGATCTTCCCGTCCAGCATCGCCCCGAGGCCGAGGATCGCGCAGACGTCCGGCCGTTCGGCGATCTGCACCGGCATGCCCGTCGCGTCGCGCAGCATCTGGTCGAGACCCGGCAGCAACGCGCTTCCGCCGACCATCATGATCCCCGTGTCGGCGAGGTCGGCCACCAGGTCCGGCGGGCAGTCGCGCAGCACCTTGCCGATGCCGTCGAGCACGGCGGTGAGCGGCGTGTGGATGGCCCGCCGTACGGCGGCGGTGTCCACGTGGACCGACCGCGCGAGCCCCGTCGCCACGTCCCGGCCGTGGATCTCCGTCGAGGTGGGGCCTTCCGAGGTGATGCCGTTGCCGCGCAGCGCCAGCTGGAGCGGCCGGACGGACTGGCTCGGCAGCATCAACTCGTGCTGGTGGCGCAGATGCTGGATGACCGCGTGGTCGATGGCGTTGCCGCCCACCGGGATACGCTGGGCCGTCACGATGGAACCGAGCGACAGCACGGCCACCTGCGTGGTCGCCGCCCCGCACACCATGATCATGGTCGCGGTCGGCTGCTCCACCGGCAGCCCGCAGCCCACCGCCGCGGCGATGAGCGTGTCGACCAGCTCCACCCGGCGGGCCCCGAGACCGACCAGCGTCTCGACCGCCGCGCGCTGCGCGAGCGGGTCGCTGTCATGGGGGGTGCAGGCCGCCGCGCGCAGCCGGGGCTTTCTGCGCAGTTGGCGGCGGAGCTTCTCCCCGAGGAGGTGGCGGAGCATCCGCTGCGCCATCTCGATGTCCACGACGGTGCCGCCGCTCACGGGGCGGACGACGCGGATGTAGTCCGGCGTACGGCCCGTCATCTGCTCGGCCAGGGCGCCGACGGCGATGAGCGCACCGGTCCGGGTGTTCACTGCGGCGACGCTCGGCTCGTCCACGACGAGCCCGGCTCCTTTCACAAAGACCCGGGTCCTGGCGGCCCCGAGGTCGACGGCGACATGGCAACGGCGCAAGTGCTCAAGACTGACGGTCACGGGCTCTTCTCCCGGAGGCGCTGAGGTGGATCACCGGCGGGCGGCCGGTTCTCTTCGCATCGTGGGCGCCGGAGGGGCGGTGCGCGCGCTGGGATGCGCCGGTCGGGGGTACGGAGCTGACGCCATGCCAGGGTCACGCCTGCCGGTCTGCCGCCCGGCGTGTCGGCGAACGCACGCTTTCCCGCGTACCCCTTCGAGGGCGGCACGCGGAGGACCCGAACCCGCCGCGACCCGCCCGCTACGACCCGCCCCCCACCCGCGCCCAGCGCTGAAGCAGGCCCCACGTGAACTCCGCCACGCACGCCCCCGTCCCCGGTGCCTCGAACGCGAGGCCCCAGCGGGTCGGGGCCGTGCCCTCCAGGGGTCTGGCCGGGGGGAACGCGCGGGCCACCTCGTCGACCGTGCAGGACCAGGGGCGCAGGTCGTCGCTCGTACGCAGCTCGGGGCCCCGTTCGCCCGGTGCCCGGACCAGCCACTCGTTCCACACGCCGCCGCCCGGCGCCGCCGTCACCTCGAAGCGGAGGGTGGGCCACAGCGGTACGGGCCACAGCAGCACCTCGCACGCCAGATCGCCGACCTGGCGGGGAAACGTCGCCTCCGGCGCGCCCAGCACCGAGCGGTAGCGCGACAGTGTGCCGCGTGCGCGGGGGGAGCGGACCATCGCCTGCCAGCGCCGGTTGGCCTCTCGCATCTCGGCGAGCGAGGCGCCCAGTTCGCGGCGGGCGTCCTCGACCAACTCGCCCTGGTGGTCGGCCATTCGCCGCAGCAGTACGAGTTGGAACTCGCGCGGTCCGAATGGCCGGGAGGTTCCACCGGCTCCGGCTGATGTCGTGGCATTCATAGCGACATCGTGCCCCTTCGGGGCACGTCGGGCGGCGGGCGGGTGGAGGGGCCGATTCCGCACAGGATCTTCACACCGCAGGTGCCCGCGACGGGGTTTAGTCGGATTATCTTCGGGGCGCCATGGACTACTGCCATCACTGCCAGCGGCACCTCAACGGCGCCCTGGCGTGCGCCGGGTGCGGTACGCCCGCCGAGGAACTACGGTTCCACGACCCCGTTCCGCACGAGGCGGAGGTGGTCCTCGCCACGCGTGATTACGGTCAGGAGCCCCCCGTGGGCCCGCGCCGTCAGCGTGGTTCCCGCAAGCGCAAGGTGTCCCGTCGCGAGCGCCGCGAGATGCGCGCCGAGCGCGGTGCGCACCGGCGCAAGGGCCGCGCCGTGCTGCTCACCGTGATGGGTCTCGTCATGGCCGTCGGCGCGCTGAGCCTGGCCGAGCTGGCGCTGGAGTCCGGCGGCGACGGCGACGCCACCTCGGTACAGGAGGACCGGGCGATAGAGCTGGACGGTGGGCCGCCGCCGACCGGCCCGACGAAACCGAAGGAGCCGGGCCCGGTCGAGGGCACGCCCTCCACGTCCACCGGCGCCGCTGCGCCCGGCGGGGACGGTGCGCCCGACCCTTCGGCGACGGGTGAGGGGACGGGATCCGGGTCGTCGGACGAGGACTCCCCGGCGCCGACGGGCTCGGCCGGGCCGAGCGACGAGCCGAACCCCAGCGACTCGGCCGACCCCACGGGGTCCACCGGTCCCAGCGGCGAACCGAGCCGGCCGAATCAGCCTCCGCCGCCTTCACTGTCGCCCACCCCGACGCCGACCGAGACGGAGGACTGCGTCCTGTTGATCTTCTGCTTCTGAGGGCAGGCGCGGCGCTCACTCCCCGGCGTCGTCCCCCAGCATCCGCCGCAGCAGATCCCGCAGCACCGTCCGCTCGGCCACCGAAAGATCCGCCAACGGCTCCCGCGCGAAGTTCAGCCCGTCCCGCAGCTGTTGCGCCGTGCTCCGCCCCTTCTCCGTGGGCGCCGCGAGCTTCACCCGCCGGTCCGCGGGGTCGGGACGCCGCTCCACCAGGCCGCGTGACTCCAGCCGGTCCACGATCCCCGTGACGTTCGACGGCTCGCATTTCAGCCTCTGGGCGATCCGGCGCATCGGCATGGGCTGGATGGAGAGCAGTCCCAGTACCCGAGCCTGCGCGCCGGTGAGTGAGTGCTCCGCTGCGGCGTGGTCGTATTCCTCGTAGTAGCGGGCCACGACCGTGCCGATGAGTTCGACGACTTCGAGGGTCAGGGGGTCTGTGTGCTCAGTGGCCATGCGCACCAGCGTACCCGTTTACTTGACAACATGAAATATATAGAGGCATGGTTGTTTCAGATGGTGAAGCTTTACTTCGAGGAGGCACCGCACCCATGACCGCCCTTCCCGCGTCCGGCCGTGAATGGCATCTCGTCGCCCGCCCGCACGGCTGGCCGGAGCCTGCGGACTTCGCCCTGCGCGAGGCCCCGGTGACCGAGCCCGGCGAGGGCAGGATCCTCGTCCGGAACAAGCACTTCTCGGTCGACCCGTACATGCGCGGCCGGATGAACGACGTGAAGTCGTACACCCCGCCGTATCGGCTCGATAGCCCCATGGACGGCGCCGCGGTCGGTGAGGTCATCGCCTCGAACGCCGAGGGATTCGCGGTCGGCGACCAGGTGCTGCACGGGCTCGGCTGGCGGGAGTACGCGGAAGTCCCCGCCAGGTACGCGACCAAAGTCGATGCCTCGCTCGCGCCGCTCAGCGCCTACCTCGGAGTCCTCGGCATGACGGGCCTCACCGCCTACGCCGGTCTCTTCGAGACCGCCTCCTTCAAGGAGGGCGACGCCGTCTTCGTCTCCGGTGCCGCCGGTGCCGTCGGCAGCCAGGTGGGCCAACTCGCCCGGATCAAGGGCGCGTCGCGGGTCATCGGCTCGGCGGGATCCGACGACAAGGTCAAGCTTCTCAAGGAGGAGTACGGCTTCGATGCCGCCTTCAACTACAAGAGCGGCGGCTCGATCAAGGAGCAGCTCAAGGAAGCCGCGCCCGACGGCATCGACGTCTACTTCGACAACGTCGGCGGCGAGCACCTCGAAGCGGCGATCTCCTCGTTCAACCTGCACGGCCGCGCCACCATCTGCGGAATGATCTCGCAGTACAACAGCACCGAGGCCACCCCCGCCCCGCGCAATCTCGCGATGGTCATCGGAAAGCGGCTTCGCCTCCAGGGCATGCTCGTGACCGACCACATGGCGCTCCAGCCGCAGTTCGTCAAGGACGTGGCCGGCTGGCTCGCCTCCGGTGAGCTGAAGTACCGGGAGACCTTCGTGGAAGGCATCGAGAACGGCTACGACGCGTTCGTCGGTCTGCTCCGCGGCGAGAACACCGGAAAGATGGTCGTCACCCTCAACTGACCCGCAGCCGCTAGGCTCGTGGCAGGCCGTCGTGGTCCGTGGGCGCGAGCCGCGGCGTACAAGAAGAAGGAACCCCGCATGACGATCCAGAAGATCGACACCCTCTACACCGCCGTCGCCACCGCGGAGAACGGCCGTGACGGCCGCGTCTCCACGGACGACGGCAAGCTCGACGTCGTCGTCAACCCGCCCAAGGAGATGGGCGGCAGCGGCGCCGGTACGAACCCGGAGCAGCTGTTCGCCGCCGGCTACAGCGCCTGCTTCCAGGGCGCGCTCGGCGTCGTCGCCCGAAGGGAGAAGGCGGACATATCTGGCTCGACGGTGACCGCCAAGGTCGGCATCGGCAAGACCGAGGCCGGCGGCTTCGGTATCGAGGTCGAGCTGGTGGCGTCCATCCCGAACGTGGACGCGGCCACCGCGAAGGACCTGCTGGAGAAGGCGCACCAGGTGTGCCCGTACTCCAACGCCACGCGCGGCAACATCAAGGTCGAGCTGTCCGTCGTCTGACGACGGCACGCACCACCGCCCCGTACGAACGCCAGGGCCGCACCCCCACGAGCGGGGTGCGGCCCTTCGTGCGGCCCTTCGCGTACGCGCCCTGTGCGCCTTCTACGGAAGCCGGTTCAGCAGCGCCCGGCCCACCTGGGCGAAGGAGCCCTTCGGGTGGTCGCGGAACAGCGGCTCGGTGCCGAACAGCGTGACCGGCGCGCCCGCCGCCGACGTACCGCTCACGATCGCCGCCTGTCCGGCCGCGTCCTGCGGACCGCCGGTGCCGTCAGTGCTGCCATCGTCTCCGCGCCAGTGGCCAGAGACGAGCGGGTTGCCGCCCCCGTACGACTGCTCCGTGCGTACGCCCGCACCGAGCGCGGTGTACCAGATCGGCGAGTAGACGAACGAGTGCGGCTGCGTGCCCCCGGTGACCGGTCCGGGCGTGTTGACCACCCGCACCACCCCGTTGGCGTTCCCGTTGCCCCGTACCGGCGTCGCCGTCAGCAGAGCGGCCTCGGCGTTGAACGTCGCACCGCCTGAGCCCAGCGCCACCACGGGCGCGCCCCCGGCGAGGAATTCACCGAGCGCGGCGCGGGCAGTCTCGTTCAGCCCACGGTGGCTCAGGCCCGTCGACACGTACAGCGCGTCGGCCTTCGACCAGTCGAAGCCCGCGTTCGCCGTCGCCGTCGAGACGGGCAGCACCTCGAAGCCCATCTCGCGCAGCGCGAACAGCTCGCCCGAGTTGACTGCCGCGGCGACCGTGGTACGGCGCAGAGCCGCGACGCCCTTGTCCTGCGTGGCGGTGAACACGACGCCGTACCGGTCGGCCAGGATCTCGGCCTTCTTCCGGGCCGACGACGGCACGATCGCCGCGCCGTCCGCCGTCCTGCGCACCTGCACCCCCTGCGCCAGCAGGGAGTTGACGGCGGCGAACTCCTTCGGGTCGTCCAGCCGCAGCTTCAGGTCACCGCTGCGGGCCACCGAGCCGACCGGCGAGGCCGCGTCGACCTCGCGTCCGGAGAAGTCGAGGCCGCCCCGCTGGACCTTGGTGACGCTCGCGCCCCACAGCAGCCCGAGGCTCCAGCCCGAGATGTCGTACATCGACGACACGTCGGCGCTGATGTCCTTGCCCTCGTCCAGGATGACGTTGGCCAGCCCGCGCTTGGCCTGCTCCATGTCGACCACGTATGAACCGGCCGGGTAGCTGCGGCCCGCCAACGTGAAGCCCTTACGGGCCTGTTGGACCTTCACGTCGTTGGCGATGAGATGGTCGACCAGACGGGCGGCGGCCGACGCCGACCGCTGTCCGCTCCCGGCCGGGATCACGTACGCGCGCGGGAAGTCGGTCGTGTAGATGTCCTCCGGGCCGATGCCGGGCACACCGGGCACCGTCTCCTCGGAGATGACCCGCTGCTTCTCGCCGGCGACGCCCCGCCGGAACGTCTCGATCTGGTCGGCGATCAGCGTCGTGCGGTGGTCCAGCGCGAAGTCGAGCGTGGAGCGCATCGCGGCGCCCGCGACGTCCGTGTTGATCGCGGACCTGCGGCGCAACTCCTCGACGGGCAGGGTGTTGTAGTCGTTGTTGTTGACCCGCATCGGTATCTCGATGGTGTGCGAGGCGACCGCACCCTGGAACGCCATGTACTGCGGGGTGAAGATCGGCGGCCAGTCGTCCCAGCCCTCCTCCTGGTCCCGGAAGGGGATGACGGGCGGCTCCACGCCGTCCTTCTCGGCCGTGTAGCCGAGGTCGTTGACGGCCTCCTCCATGCCCAGCGCGTTGGCGTAGGAGTTCTTGAGGAAGAGGTCGTACTCGTAGTTCTCGCCGTGCGGCGGTGTCGTCGGCTCGATGAGCGTGCCGTTGACGTACCCGTGCAGGTCGAGCATGACCGCCGGCTGCTTGTCGACGGCTATCTGCCGGATCGCGCGTGCCTCAGGCTGCGAGGCGGTGATGAAGTCGCGGTTGAGGTCGATGCCGTTGCCGTTGGCGCGGGTTCCGGCGACCCGGCCGTCCGGGTTGGCCGTGACGTTGAGATGGATCCGGTTGGTGGCCAGCAGCTTCTTCGTACGGCTGTCCTTGGCCTTCGCCAGCTCCTCGATGAGCTTCAGGGCGGCGTCGGTGCCCTCCCACTCATTGCCGTGGATGTTGTTGTTGATGAAGACGGGAGTCTTGTAACTCTCCTTGATCCGCTTGTCCTTGGCGGCCGACGCGGGGGAGTTCTCGATGCGCTCACGCATCCGCTCCTGCTCGGCCGCCTCCTCCGCGCTCTCCGGGGCGGTGACCGTGACGAGGTACAGGTCGTGCCCGCCGGCCGACCGGCCCGCGACCTCGACACTGACCCGATTGCCCAGCTCCTGAAGGGCGTTGAGGCGCGGAGCGAGCGCGTGGTACGGCGCCAGGCCCAGCTTGATGGCCTTGTCGGCCGGGTTCTCGGGCAGCGTGTCGAGGACGTTCCGGCGCGGATAGCCGCCGTCCTCGCGCAGACCGAGGGAGGACGAGCCCGAGCCCACCGAGGAGAGCGCGGCGGCACCTGCCGAAGGCAGTGCGGCCGACGCCACGCGGCTGTCCGTCGTGCCGCCGTCCCGCACCCGGTGCGGGGAGCGGTCGCCGTCGGTTCCGGGAGCGGCGGTCGCGGGCAGCGGGGAGAGCATCAGGGCCGCGGTGGCGGTGGCGGTGGCGAGCAGGACGGGTCTGGGTATCCCCATGCGGTGGTACCTCCGGGTCGTGCGATAGGTCCTACGATCGGTCGTGCGATGGATGAGCGCGGTGACGATCGTTCGGTTCAATACGCAGGTAATACCTGTTGAACGGGTCGACAACAAGGGTTTTGGGAACCTCGTCCGTCCCACCCGCCTCATGGAACCCGGCGGGAACCACCCCGAAACAGCGGTGGAACAAGCCCGATAGGGTGGCCGTATGCGTGATCTCGGTGTGGGCTTCGGCTACTTGGTGAAGGGCCAGCGCTGGGTCGGCGCGCACGGCAGATGGTTCGGCTTCGGGCTGCTGCCCGGCCTGGTGACCCTCGTGCTGTACGCGGCGGCGCTCGTCGGCCTGTTCTACGGCGCCGACGACCTGACGGCCTGGGCGACACCCTTCGCCGACGACTGGTCCTCGCCCTGGCAGGGGCTGTTCCGCGGCTTCCTCACGGCGCTGTTCTTCGCGCTCGTGCTGTTCATCGCCGTGATCACCTTCACGGCCGTGACCCTGCTGGTCGGGCAGCCCTTCTACGAGTCGCTCTCCGAGGCCGTGGACCGCTCGGAGGGCGGCCAGGTACCGGAGTCGGGGCTGCCGCTCTGGCGCGAGCTGTGGATCTCCGCGCGGGACAGTCTGCGGATCCTGGGGCGGGTGGTGCTGTACGGCGTCCTGCTCTTCGCCCTCGGGTTCATCCCCGTCGTCGGCCAGACCGTCGTGCCCGTGCTCGGCTTCTGCGTCTCCGGCTTCTTCCTGGCGGAGGAGCTGACCGCGGTCGCGATGCAGCGACGCGGCATCGAACTGAAGGAGCGGCTCCCGCTGTTGCGCGGACGCCGACTGCTCACCCTCGGCTTCGGGGTCCCGCTGACGCTCGCCTTCCTGGTGCCGTTCGTCGCGGTGTTCCTGATGCCGGGCGCGGTGGCGGGAGCGACGCTGATGGCCCGCCACCTGACGGGCGAGGACACCGGTGACGGCACCGGCCCCGCCGACCCGGCGGCGCGGCGTCCCGACACGGGCCCTCAGCAGGCCGGTTCGCCGCTGCCCGGACGTACGGCTCCGACGCCCGGCCGCGCCGGCCCGCCGGCGGAGGTCCCGCGCGAGTGGTGAACGCGGTCGCCGGCCGGGTTGCGCGGCTCACCGGGCGGACCCGGTGAGCCGGACCGGCCCGCCGCCTATGACTCCTCCGCCGCCACCCGCACGATCGTCCGCAGCTGCGCCGTGATGTCCTGCCTGTTCTGCACGAACACCGGATCCGACACCGTCCCGGTCGCCGGGTCGGTGTTGCCCGGCCCGAACTGGAGGACCGGCGTGTGCACATGGCCGCCGGGGATGTCGAGCCCGAGCCGGTCGCGCAGCAGCGTCGCCCGGTACGCGATCTCGTTCGACAGGTAGTCCCCGCCGCCACCGGCGCGGGCCGCCGAACCGGGCGTCGGTCCTTCCGGCCGTACGACAGGCGCCGTGCCGCCCGCCGGGATCTCGGTGACCGACGTGTTGTCGTACACCGGGAAGCGCCCGGTGTCCGCCGCCACGATGCCCGCGTACGGCAGCGTGGTCCGCGTCCACTGCGGCTGTGTCGCCGGGTCCTCCACCGGTACGAGCCCGGTGAAGGACACGTTCTCGTTGTCGCCGAAGCCGCCGCGCCAGGCGCCGTTGTACCGCTCGACGTCGATACGCCCCACCCGTCCCTGACTGACCGTCACGAACAGATCGGCGCGCGGCAGAGTACGGCGCAGGGCGCGTTCGACCGTGCCGTCGGCGAAGTCCCCCCAGCGGACCGGGAACACGGCGGTCTCCACGCGCGCCGGTCCGTCGGCCGTATTGATCACCGTGCCGTCCAGCGCCAGCGCGAGGGCCCCGGACGGGTTGCTGATCCGGATGTCCCGGTCCAGCGTGAACGGGTCGAAGCCGGTCACGACGATCCGCTTCACTCCGTTCGCCCTGTCCCGGTCGCCCGCCGCCATGGAGTCCTGGCCGCGCGACGCGCTCTCCAGCCGGTCGAGGAGACGTACGCCCGCCGCCTCGGACAGCCCGGACTCCGCGTGCCACGCGCGCAGTTCACGGGTCATGGCCAGCCGCGCCCAGTACAGCGGCCGGTCGTCGTCCCGGCTCAGGGCGTGTCCTTGGGGTCCTGCCGGACCCCGCCCCTGCGCCCGGTCCACCGCCCGCTGCCACAGGCGTTCGCCGTGCCGTACGGCGGCGCGCTCGGCCTGCGCGTAGGAACCGGCGTCGCGCAGCGATGTCGCGAACGCCGGCGCGACCCCGTCGAAGCCGCTGTCGGCGAGTATCCGCCGCGGTACGTCCCCGTCCAGGCGCCGCTCCTCGACGGTGACGGCGGGGGCTTGGGCGGCGGCCGTGGCCTGCGAGGGAGGCGCCACGGCGACCAGGGCGGCCGACGCGAGCAGTACGAGTCCGAACCGGCCCATGTTGCCGGTGGTGCGCACGAGTCTCACGGGAGTCCTTCCTTCGGGTGGCGGAAGTATCACCTCCCGCGCCCGCCACCCGCTACCGCTCCGGCCCGTCCGCGCCACCCCGCAGCAGCGTCACGAACGCCCGGAACGCCTCCGGCATGTCCACCGACTCCGGCGCGAGCAGCCACTGGTACTGGAGCCCGTCCATCACGGCCACCAGCAGCGGCGCCGTCTGCTCCGGCGTCAGCCCGCTCGGCAGCCGGTCGCCGAACTCGTCGCGAAGCACGCCCGCCATGTTGCCCCGTACCTGGACATAGCGGCGGGTGAAGAACTCCCCGGCCGGGTGACCCTCCGTCACACTCTCGCCCAGCAGCGCCGAGAAGGTCTGCACGATGCCGGGCCGCATCGCGTTGTAGTCGACCATCGACGTCAGCAGCTCCAGTCGCCAGCCGTCGGCGCCCCGGCTGCCGCCCCCGGTGTCCCACTGGTCGCGCTCGGCCAGGACGGCGAGGAGCAGCGTCTCCTTCGTGGGGAAGTAGTGCAGCAGACCCTGCTGGGTGAGGCCCACCCGTTCGGCCACCGCGCCCAACGTCGCGCCGCGGTAGCCGCGTTCGGCGATCATCTCGATGGTGGCGCGGAGAATCTCCGCCCGCCGCTCCGCACTTCTGGCCCTCGCCATCCCACCGTTCCCCGTCTCTCGTGCCTGTCCGCTCACCGACCGCTGTCCGGACCGTACACGAGTAACAAAATTATTACGAAGCCTACCTGTCTACAGAATTCAGGGTCACCATGTAACCCGTCCGCACGAACGCAGGGCACTGACGAGGAGGTACCGCCGTGACCGGCGCACCCACCACCCCCGACCACGCACGCGAAGCGGCCGTCGAGGCGGCGCTCGGCAAGCTCGATCTGGACGACAAGACGCGGCTCGTCGCCGGGCAGGACAACTGGTCGCTGCCGGCGCTCCCGGAGATCGGCCTGGCCTCCCTCGTCATGTCCGACGGCCCGATCGGCGTCAGGGGAGTGCGCTGGACCGCCGACGACCCGTCCGTCGCCCTCCCCTCACCCACCGCGCTCGCCGCCACCTGGGACCCCGAACTGGCCCGCAGGGCAGGCCGGTTGCTCGCCCAGGAGGCCCGCCGCAAGGGGGTGCACGTCCTCCTCGCGCCAACCGTCAATCTGCACCGGTCCCCGCTCGGCGGGCGGCACTTCGAGGCGTACAGCGAAGACCCGTACCTCACCGGCGAGATCGGCACCGGCTATGTCCTCGGCGTCCAGGACGGCGGCGTCGGCACCACCGTCAAGCACTTCGTCGCCAACGACGCCGAGACCGACCGCTTCACCGTCGACAACATCGTCGCCCCGCGCGCGCTGCGCGAGCTGTATCTCGCCCCGTTCGAGGCCATCGTCAAAAACGCCCACCCCTGGGGCATCATGGCCGCGTACAACCAGGTCAACGGCTACTCGATGACCGAGCACCGCTATCTCCAGAACGAAGTCCTGCGCGGTGAATGGGGATTCGACGGCTTCATCGTCTCCGACTGGCTGGCCGCCCGCTCCACCACCGGCGCCCTCCTCGGCGGCCTCGACGTCGCCATGCCCGGCCCCAAGACCGTGTACGGCCAGGCGCTCGCCGCCGCCGTCCGGGCCGGCGAGGTGGACGAGTCCCTCGTCGACGACGCGGTACGCAACGTGCTGAGGCTCGCCGCCCGCGTCGGCGCCCTCGACGACGCGCCCGCCGTCGTCGCCGAGTCCGCGCTCCCGGCGCACCTCGACGGCGACGCGCTGGCCCGCGAGGTCGCGCGCCGCTCCTTCGTCCTCGTACGCAACGAGGTACGCGACGGGCACCCCGCCCTGCCGCTCGACCCGGCCAGGACCCGCACCGTGGCGCTCAGCGGCGCCGCCGCCCGCGACGCCCGCATCCTCGGCGGCGGCTCCGCCACCGTCTTCCCGCCGCACGTCGTCTCGCCGCTCGACGGCCTCACCGCCGCCCTGCCCGAAGGCGCGCTCAGCTACCACGTCGGCGCCGACCCCAGCAACCAACTCGGCGTCGCCGCAAAGGGATTCGAGTTGCGCGCCGTCTGCCGCGCCGCAGACGGCCGCGAGCTGGGCACCACCGACCTCCCCTCCGGCATGGTCAAGTGGGTCGGCGCCGACCTGCCCGACACAGTCAGCTACGACGAGCTGCACAGCGTCGAGTTCACCGGCACCTTCACCCCGCGCGAGAGCGGCGACCACACCTTCGGCACCCAGGGCATCGGCCTCCTCGTCCTCACCGTCGGCGGCGAGAAGGTCTGGGAGGGCGAGGAAGGAGTCGGCGACAGCTCCGACCCGTTCAACGCGTTCTTCGGCGAACGCCTGGAGCGCGCCCGCGTCACTCTGCTCGAAGGCGAGCGGGTCGACGTCTCGCTGCACCTCACCGTGCCCAGGCTGCCCGGCGCCCCGATGGACGCCGTCGCCTTCTCCCTTCTCCACCTCGGCCCGCGGCGCGACCCCGAGGAACTGATCGCCGAGGCCGCCGACGCAGCCAGGGCCGCCGACACGGCCGTCGTCGTGGTCGCCACCACCACGGCCGTCGAGTCCGAGGGCTTCGACCGCACCGGCCTGGAGCTGCCCGGCCACCAGAACGCGCTCGTCGCGGCCGTCGCCGCCGCCAACCCGAACACCGTCGTGGTCGTCAACACCGGCTCACCGGTCGAACTGCCCTGGCGCGACGACGTGGCCGCCGTCCTGCTCAGCTGGTTCCCCGGCCAGGAGGGCGGTGCCGCGCTCGCCGACGTCCTCACGGGCGCCGAGGAGCCGGGCGGCCGGCTCACCACCACCTGGCCGGTCGCACTGGCCGACGCCCCCGTCACCGACACCACCCCCACGGACGGCGAACTGCACTACACCGAGGGCGTGTTCATCGGCTACCGCGCCTGGGAACGGGCCGGCACGACTCCCGCGTACCCCTTCGGCCACGGGCTCGGCTACACCGACTGGGAGTACGAGACCCTGGACGCCACCACCGAACGGGCCACCGTGACCCTGCGCAACACCGGCGCCCGGCCCGGCCGCGAGACCGTCCAGATCTACCTGGCGCCGGAGGCCGCCGGCGACGCGGCCGACGCGCCCGAGCGCCCGGTGCGCTGGCTGGCCGGCTTCGCCTCCGCCGAGGCGGGCCCCGGCGAGAGCGTCGAGGTGACGATCCCGCTGAGGCCGCGCGCGTTCGAGATCTGGGACGAGCACGACAACGCCTGGACGGCCGTCCCCGGCACGTACGAGGTCCAGGCGGGCCGCTCGCTCACCGACCGCAGGCTGAGCGCGCCCGTCCGGCGCTGAACGGGTCCTCAGACGCCGGACGGGCCGACAGGGGCCCGTCCGGCCGAGAACCCGTACGTCGTGGCCGAGTTGAACTCCTCGCCCGGCCGCAGCACCGTGCTCGGGAAGTCCGGCCGGTTCGGCGAGTCCGGGAAGTGCTGGGTCTCCAGCGCGATGCCCTCGCCCGGCCGGAACGGACCCGCGTCGAAGTGGTCACCGGTGTACAGCTGCATGCCCGGTTCGGTCGTCGTCACCGTCAACACCCGCCCGGACGCCGGGTCGTACAGCTCCGCCGAGACCGACGCCCTCGAACGCCCGTGGTCCAGCACGAAGTTGTGGTCGTACCCCGACCCCACCTTGCGCGGCTCACGGAAGTCGAAACGCGTTCCGCCCACCGGCTCGTGCGCGCCCGTCGGTACCGAGTCGCCGTCCAGCGGCGTGACATGACCGGCCGCGATCCGCAGCACATGCCCACCGGCGCCGCCGGAGCCCGCGCCGCCCAGATTCCAGTACGAGTGGTTCGTCAGGTTCAGCACCGTCGGCGCGTCCGTCACCGCGCGGTAGCCGATCCGCAGCGCCCCCGCCGCGTCCAGCGTGTACGTCGCCGAGACCTCCAGCCGCCCAGGAAACCCCTCCTCGCCGTCCGGGCTCACCAGCGACAGCCGTACGCCGTACCCGTCCGCCGCCGGCTCCGCGTGCCACACGCGCTTGTCGAAGCCGCGCTCGCCGCCGTGCAGGCAGTTGGGCCCGTTGTTGCGCGGCAGTCGGTACGTCCGCCCGTCGAGCGTGAACGTCCCGCCCGCGATGCGGTTCGCGTACCGGCCGATCAGCGCGCCGAAGTACGGCGACGGACAGTCCACGTAGCCCGCCACGTCGTCGAAGCCGAGCACCACGTTCGCCAGGGCCCCGTCGACGTCCGGCACCTCGACGGACTGGAGGATCCCGCCGTACGTGAGCACCTTCACCCGCACACCGGCCCGCTCCAGGACCCAGCGGTGGACCGGAGTCCCGTCGGGAGCCGAACCGGCCCGCTCGTTTACGATCTTGTCGGTCACGGTCGCCGACCCTACGCCGGGGGCTCGGCCGCGACGACGTTGCGGTAGGCGATGTCCGCCAGCTTGCCCTGGCCGTTCTTGCTCGGATGGAACCAGTCCCAGGTGCTCAACTGCTCGCCCGTGAACCGGAAGTCGAAGACCGCCCCGCCGTCGTAGCGGCAGCGCAGATCCTTCGCGCACACCTCCTTGAGCACCTTGTTGTACGCCACCACCCGCGCCTGCACCGTCGACCGGCGCGCCTGCGCCTCGGCGCCCATGTCCTGCGAGTCGCCCAGCATCGACGCGCAGATGCCCAGCTTCCAGATCTGCCGGCCCAGCGGATTGTCCCGGCCCTCGGACCAGAGCCGCTTGAGATCGGGCACGCTCGCCACGTACACCTGCGTCTTGGGCGCCTTCGCGCGCAGCTGGCGCATCGACTCCTCGAACGACGCCCGGAACTCCTTCACGGGCGTCATCAGTTCGACCTCGTCCTTGCAGGCGTCGTTGGCGCCCATCATGACCGTGACCAGATCCGGCCGGTGGACGGCCGCCTTCCTCATCTGCGCGGGCAGCTCACCGACGGCGGCGCCCGAGCGCGCGAAGTTCCAGCTGCGGTCCGCGACCCCCGGCTTGCCCAGCAGCCGGACCGCGAGGCTGCGCACCCCGTCGTCCGTGCCGGTCGCCCAGGACGCCTCGGGGCAGTCACTGAGTATCCCGCAGGCGTCGAAACCGCGCGTGATGGAGTCGCCGACGGCCGCGACCGAGGCGGGGCTGCGGTCCC
Organism: Streptomyces sp. NPDC050433; assembly: GCF_044458565.1. Classification (NCBI taxonomy): domain Bacteria; kingdom Bacillati; phylum Actinomycetota; class Actinomycetes; order Kitasatosporales; family Streptomycetaceae; genus Streptomyces; species Streptomyces sp. NPDC050433. The sequence continues at coordinate 189,083 of NZ_JBITIB010000016.1, forward strand.
AGACCGGCTTCGGCGGCGGAGCCTGGCTGGCCTTCGCCTTCGTCCAGTCGGGATCGGCGCCGTCCGACGAACTGCACCCCGCCAGCGCCACGACGGCCAGCAGCAGACCGGTGCAGGAGGCCGCGAGGCCCGCGTACGGGGCCCGGCGGCGGGCGCGGCGTCCGCCGAGGCGTCGCTCAGCACGTCCCTGAGGGCTCTCCGGCATCGTGTGAACCCTCCGGTGGGCGTCGTCATGCGTACGGCGGCGTCCTGGCGAGTGAAAGCTTCGCGGATATCGCCCCTGGGACCGACAGTACGGCACCCCCGTGCCCCGCGCGCAAGGTAGCTTTCAGGCGTCGAACCAGAGTCAACAATGCGCTTCGGCTCCGGTAGGTTACATCCCGTCACATGCTGTCCCTTTTGCGGGGTTTCACTCTCGATGCTGTTTACTGAGGCCGCTGGGAAGGCGAACCTCGTCCCACACTGGAGGTCCCGGTGACCACACGTGGTGTTCTGTACGTGCACTCCGCGCCGCGCGCGATGTGCCCCCACATCGAATGGGCTGTGGCGGGCGTCCTCGGCGTACGCGTGCAGCTCGACTGGATCAGACAGCCCGCATCGCCCGGCACCTGGCGGTCCGAATTCTCCTGGCGGGGCCAGGCGGGCACCGCCTCCAAGCTCGCGTCGGCACTGCGCGGCTGGCAGATGCTGCGCTTCGAGGTGACCGCCGAGCCCAGCCCCACGGCCGAGGGCGAGCGCTACAGCGCCACCCCCGAGCTGGGCATCTTCCACGCCGTCACCGGCATGCACGGCGACATCCTGGTCCCCGAGGACCGGCTGCGCGCCGCCCTCGCCCGGTCGCTGAGCGGCGAGACACAGCTGGAGGCCGAGGTGGCGAAGCTGCTCGGCAAGCCGTGGGACGACGAGCTGGAGCCGTTCCGGTACGCGGGCGAGGGCGCCCCGGTGCGCTGGCTGCACCAGGTCGTCTGAGCCCGACTGCTCCAGCCGCACGGCCGGACAGCCGGACCGTACGGCCGCGTTCTACCGTGGGCGCATGGCTGATCAACTCGAAGTAGCTGTACTCGGCGCGGGCATCATGGGCGCGGCGATGGCCCGCAATCTCCGCCGGACCGGGCACGCCGTCCGGATCTGGAACCGTACCCGCGCGAAGGCGGAGCCGCTGGCGGCCGACGGGGCCCGGATCGCGGACAGTCCGGCGGACGCCGTACGCGGCGCGGACGTCGTCGTCACGATGCTGTACGACGGCGCCGCCACCCTGGAGACCATGACGACGGCGGCGCCGGGACTGCGGCCCGGCACGGTCTGGCTCCAGACGACGACGGCGGGCCCGGACGGTCTCACCCCGCTCGCCGCACTCGCCGCCGCGCACGGACTTCACTTCTACGACGCGCCCGTGCTGGGCTCCAAGGGCGCCGCCGAGCAGGGGAAGCTCACCGTCCTGGCCGCGGGCCCCGAGGGGCCGCGGGACACCTTCACGTCCGTACTGGAGGCCGTGGGGGAGCGCACACTCTGGGTGGCCGACGAGGGCACGTCGGGGGCGGCGACGCGGCTCAAACTCGTCTGCAACAGCTGGGTCCTGACCCTCACGCACGGCACGGCCGAGGCACTGGCCCTGGCGAAGGGACTCGGCGTCGATCCGCGGAGCTTCCTCGACGCCGTCGCGGGCGGCGCGCTCGACTGCGGGTACCTGCGCGTCAAGTCGGCTGCGATCCTCGGCGACGACTACACCCCCAACTTCGCCGTCACCACGGCCGTCAAGGACGCCCGTCTCATCGTCGCGGCCGGCGAGGCGGAAGGCGTCCGGATGGACGTCGCCGAGGCGGGCGCGGAACGCTTCGCGCGCGCGGAGGCGCAGGGCCACGGCGCCGAGGACATGGCGGCGACGTACTTCGCGAGCTTCGCGGACTGAGGCGCATCGAAGCGCCTCGAAAGCGCCTCCAAAGGAGAAACGCCGGAGGCCCGGCCCCCGCCCAAGGACAGGAGCCGGGCCTCCGGCGCGTACACGTGGATCAGACCGAGCGGAACGCCAGCACCACGTTGTGGCCGCCGAAGCCGAACGAGTTGTTGATCGCCGAGATCGTGCCCGCGGGCAGCGCGCGCGGCTCGCCGCGTACGACGTCGGCGTCGACTTCCTCGTCCAGGTCGTCGACGTTGATCGTCGGCGGGGCCAGCCGGTGGTGCAGCGCGAGCACCGTCGCCACCGTCTCGATACCGCCGGCGCCGCCCAGCAGATGGCCGGTCATCGACTTCGTGGCGGAGACCGCGACATGGTCGAGGTCCTCGCCCAGTACCCGGCGCAGCGCCTTGATCTCCGCGACGTCGCCCTGCGGCGTGGAGGTGGCGTGCGCGTTCAGGTGCACGACCTCCGACGGCTTCATGCCGGTGTTGTCGAGCAGGTGCTGCATCGCCGCCGCGACCCCGCGGCCGGTGGGCTCCGGCTGCGCGATGTGGTGGCTGTCGGCGGACAGGCCCTGGCCCAGCACCTCGCAGTAGACGCGCGCGCCGCGCCGAGCCGCGTGCTCGGCGGACTCCAGGACCACGACCCCCGCGCCCTCGCCGAGGACGAAGCCGTCACGGGCCTTGTCGTACGGGCGGGACGCCTTCGTGGGCTCGTCGTTGTTCTTCGACATCGCCATCATGTTGGCGAACGCGGCGACCGGCAGCGGGTGGATCGCCGCCTCCGTGCCGCCCGCCACCACGACGTCGGCGCGGCCGGTGCGGATCATCTCCACGGCGTAGCCGATCGCCTCGGCGCCCGACGCGCACGCGGACACCGGGGTGTGCACGCCCGCCTGGGCGTTCACCTCCAGACCGACGTTGGCGGACGGCCCGTTCGGCATCAGCATCGGCACGGTGTGCGGGGAGACGCGGCGTACGCCCTTCTCCCTCAGCACGTCGTACTGGTCGAGGAGAGTGGTCACGCCGCCGATGCCGGAGGCGATGACCGTGCCGAGACGTTCGGGGACGACGGACTCGTCGTCGCCGGCCTTCGCCTTGTAACCCGCGTCGGCCCACGCCTCACGGGCCGCGATCAGCGCGAACTGCGCCGAGCGGTCCAGCTTGCGGGAGAGCGGACGGGGCAGCACATCGGCCGGATCGACCGCGGCGAACGCGGCGATCCGGACCGGCAGTTCGGCGAACCGCTCGCTTTCGATGGGCTTGACGCCCGAGCGGCCGGCGAGCAGCCCCTCCCAGGTCGATGCGCTGTCGCCACCCAGCGGTGTGGTTGCGCCGATACCGGTGACGACCACGGTGCGATTGGTCGGGCTCACTGGAATTCTTTCTCCACGTGTAGAGGGTGCGGAATTTTTACGGCGCCACCACCGGGTGGCGTCAGCCGCGCGGCCTGGATCAGACCTGGTGCTTCGCGATGTAGTCGGCGGCGTCGCCGACGGTCTTCAGGTTCTTGACGTCGTCGTCCGGGATCTTCACGTCGAAGCGCTCCTCGGCGGCGACGACGACCTCGACCATGGAGAGCGAGTCGACGTCCAGGTCGTCGGTGAAGGACTTGTCCAGCTGGACGTCCTCGACCGGGATGCCGGCGATCTCGTTCACGATCTCGGCGAGACCCTTGACGATCTCTTCCTGAGTGGCGGCCATGTTGGGCGCTCCTTCGATATTCAGCGTGAGCAGTGGGATTTGTTGAGCACGGCCCGGAAAGATCCGGTGCGCCTAGGGGAGGGTAACGACCGTCGCGGCGTACACGAGACCCGCCCCGAAGCCGATGACGAGCGCGGTGTCACCGCTCTTCGCCTGACCGGTCGCCAGAAGCCGCTCCATCGCGAGCGGGATCGAGGCGGCCGAGGTGTTGCCGGTGGTTTCCACGTCACGGGCGACCGTGACGTGCTCCGGCAGCTTCAGAGTCTTCACCATCGAGTCGATGATCCGCATATTGGCCTGGTGCGGAATGAAGACGTCCAGGTCCGCCGAGGTGATCCCGGCCGCGTCGAGGGCCTGTTGGGCGACCTTCGCCATCTCGAAGACGGCCCAGCGGAACACCGCCTGGCCCTCCTGCGTGAGGGCCGGGAACTTCTCGACCTTCCCGTCGCGGTAGTCGTCCCACGGCACGTTCTGCATGATCGTGTTCGACTTGTCGCCCTCGGAGCCCCAGACCGTCGGACCGATCTCCGGCTCCCGCGCGGGGCCGACGACGACCGCGCCCGCGCCGTCGCCGAACAGGAAGGCCGTGGCGCGGTCTTCGAGGTCGGTGAGGTCCGACAGCCGCTCCACGCCGATCACGAGGACGTACTCCGCCGAGCCCTCGACGACCATGCCCTTGGCGAGCGTCAGCCCGTAACCGAAGCCTGCACAGCCCGCCGAGATGTCGAACGCGGCCGGCTTGCCCGCGCCGATCCGGTCGGCGATCTCCGTCGCGACGGCCGGCGTCTGCTTGAAGTGCGACACCGTCGATACGATCACGCCGCCGATCTGCGCGGGCGTGATCCCGGCGTCGGCGATGGCCTTGCCGGACGCCTCGATCGACATCATCGCCACGGTCTCCTCCTCGGAGGCCCAGTGGCGGGTCGCGATACCGGAGCGGGAGCGGATCCATTCGTCGGACGAGTCGATCGTCTGGAGGATCACCTCGTTGGGCACCACGCGCGTCGGACGGTAGCCGCCGACACCCATGATGCGGGCGTACGGGGCGCCCTGGCTGGGCCTGATCTTCGCCATTCTCTCTCGGGCTCCTTAGGAAGCGTGCTCTGCGACGATCTCGCGAACCGCGTCGAGGTCGGCGGGGGTCTTGAGCGCGAGGGTCTTCACACCGGGCAGGGCGCGCTTGGCGATGCCGGTCAGCGTGCCTCCGGGGCACAGTTCCACCAGCGCCGTCACACCCAGCTCCGTGAACGTCTCCATGCACAGGTCCCAGCGGACCGGGTTGGCGACCTGGCCCACCAGACGTGCGACGACCTCGGCCCCCGTGGCCACAGTCTGCCCGTCCTTGTTGGACACGTACGGCAGGCCGGGGTCGGACACGTCGAGCTTTCCGGCCGCGTCCGCCAGCGTCGCCACCGCCGGTGCCATGTGCTCCGTGTGGAAGGCGCCCGCGACCTTGAGAGCCACCACGCGTCGTACGCCCTCGGGCTTGTCCTCCGTCAGCGCGGCGATCTGCTCCAGCGTGCCGGCGGCCACGATCTGCCCGGCACCGTTCACGTTGGCCGGCGTCAGACCGAGCTTCGCCAGATGCGGCAGGGTCACCTCGGGGTCGCCGCCGAGCAGCGCCGCCATGCCGGTCGGCGTGATGTCCGCGGCCTCGGCCATGGCCAGTCCGCGCGTACGGACGAAGCGCAGTGCGTCCTCCTCGCCCAGCACACCCGCGTACACGGCGGCGGTGATCTCGCCGACGCTGTGCCCCGCGACCGCACCCGCACCGGCCGTGTCACCCAGCTGCCCGCGCACGGCGTCGGCGGACAGCAGACCGGCGGCGACCAGCAGCGGCTGGGCCACCGCGGTGTCACGGATCTCGTCCGCGTCGGCCTTCGTGCCGTAGTGGACCAGATCGAGATCGATGGCGGCGGACCAGTCCCGCAGCCGTTCTTCGGCACCGGGGAGGTCGAGCCAGGGAGTCAGGAAGCCGGGCGTCTGAGCGCCTTGGCCGGGAGCGACGAGTACGAGCACACTCACACTCTCTCTCGCGGACGGCCTCCGCCGCCCGTGGGGACAAGGACCAAGAACCGTCGGGGTAATTGTTGATGTCCCACAAAGGGCTAGGAGGGCGATTCCGCGTCGGCGAGCCTTCCCAAGATCAACGCGATCCGCAGAGTGAACGCGGAACGGACATCCGACGGTGACCATCCGGTGACGTCGGTCACACGTCGAAGCCGGTAGCGCACGGTGTTGGGGTGCACGAACAGCATCCGCGCCGCACCTTCGAGACTACTCGCCTGTTCCAGATACACACTCAAAGTTTCCAGAAGCGCCGAGCCCGCTTCTTCCAGTGGTCTGTAGATCTCCTCCACCAGCTGCTCGCGCGCCGCCGGATCCGACGCGATCGCGCGCTCCGGCAGGAGATCGTCCGACAGTACGGGACGCGGCGCGTCCTGCCACGCCGAACACGCCTTCAGCCCGGCCGCCGCCGCCTGCGCCGACCTCGTGGCCGCCAGCAGGTCGGGCACCACCGGGCCCGCCACCACCGGCCCCGCCGCGTACGGCCCGATCAGCGCCTTCGCGACCTGGAGCGGATTGTCACTGCCGCCCGCGATGACCACCAGCCGGTCCCCGAGCACCCCGGTGAGGACCTGGAGCTTGGCGTGCCGCGCCGCCCGGCGGATCGCCTCCACCGTCAGCTCGCTGTCCCCGTCGGGCGCGGTGCCCAGCAGCACGCACACATGCTCGGGCGAGTTCCAGCCCAGCGCGGACGCGCGCGACACGGCGCCCTCGTCGGCCTCGCCGGACAGCACCGCGTTCACCACCAGCGACTCCAGCCGCGCGTCCCACGCGCCGCGGGCCTCGGCGGCCTGCGCGTACACCTGGGCGGTCGCGAAGGCGATCTCCCGCGCGTACACGAGAAGCGCCTCACGCAGCACCGACACATCACCGGGCGCCGCGACCTCCTCGATCGCCGACTCCATGACCTCGATGGTCGTACGCACCATCTCGACGGTCTGGCGCAGCGTGATCGCCCGCGTCAGCTCGCGAGGCGCCGTACCGAACACATCGGTGGAGATGGCCTGCGGCGTCTCGGGGTGCCGGAACCACTCGGTGAACGCGGCGATACCCGCCTGGGCCACCAGACCGATCCACGAACGGTTCTCCGGCGGCATCGCGCGGTACCACGGCAGCTTCTCGTCCATGCGGGCGATGGCGTTCGCCGCCAGCCGGCCGGCGGACTTCTCCAGTCGGCGCAGGGTCGCGGGATGCGGATGGGCTTCGTTCGTCGGTTCAGGCACGGGACAAGACTGCCTCATCAGGACGGCCACGTGCCGGGCCGGGTCTACCGTGGGGTCCGTGATTTCCGTCCGGTACGCCGACGACCGCTATCCCGGCGGTGACCTGTCCGCCGGGATCGAGTCCTTCCACGCCTTCTCCTTCGGGCAGTTCTACGACCCCGACAACCTCCGGTTCGGCGCGGTGATCGCCTGCAACGAGGAACGGCTCGCCCCCGGCGCCGGTTTCGACGAGCACCCGCACAGCCACACCGAGATCGTCACCTGGGTCGTCGAGGGCGAACTCACCCACCGCGACTCCGCCGGAAACGCCACCCTGGTACGGCCCGGCGACGTCCAGCGGCTCCGCGCGGGCGGCGGCGTACGGCACGTGGAGCGCAACGACGGGCCGGCGCCGCTGGTCTTCGTCCAGATGTGGCTCGCCCCGCTCACCCCCGGCGGCGACCCCCGCTACGAGATCGTGCACGGCATCGCCGACTCCACGCCGTACGCCCTCCCCGAGGCGGGCGCGATGCTGCACGTACGCCGGCTCCAGGAGGGCGAGCGCGCGGCGGTCCCCGACGCGGCGTACGCGTATCTGCACGTGGTGCGGGGCCTGGTGGCGCTGGCGGGCGTGGAACTGGGACCCGGTGACTCGGCGCGTATCACCGACGCCGAAGACCTCGAACTGACCGCGGGGCCCGCGTCCGAGGTACTGATCTGGGAGCTGGGGCCCGACCCGACACGGCCTAAGGGGTGCCCTGCCGCAGCTCCGTCAGCACCGCGTCCGTGAACGGCGGCCACGCCTCGACGGCCCACGGGCCGAAGTCCCGGTCGGTGAGCGCCACGCACGCCGCGCCCGCGTCCGGGTCGACCCACAGGAACGTGCCGCACTGGCCGAAGTGGCCGAACGTACGCGGCGACGACGAACCGCCCGTCCAGTGCGGCGACTTGGAGTCCCTGATCTCGAAGCCCAGACCCCAGTCGTTGGGCTTCTGATGCCCGTAACCCGGCAGGATCCCCGACAGCCCCGGATGAACCACCGTCATCGCCTCAAGGACCGTACGGGGGTCGAGCAGCCGCGGCGCCTGAAGCTCCGCGGCGAACGCGGCCAGGTCGTCCACCGTCGACACACCGTCCCTCGCGGGCGAGCCGTCCAGGGTGGTCGACGCCATGCCCAGCGGCTGAAGGACCGCCTGGCGCAGATACTCCGGGAACGGGATGTCCGTCGCCTTCGCGATGTGGTCGCCGAGCACCTCGAAACCCGCGTTCGAGTACAGCCGCCGGGTGCCGGGCGGCGCCGTCACCCGGTGCTCGTCGAAGGCCAGACCGCTGGTGTGCGCGAGGAGATGGCGGACCGTCGAGCCCTCGGGCCCGGCCGGCTCGTCCAGCTCGACCGCCCCCTCCTCGTACGCCACGAGCACCGCGTACGCGGCCAGCGGCTTGGTCACGGACGCCAGCGGGAAACGGCGCGACGTCGGGCCGTGGGACCCGGTCACCGTGCCGTCCGCCCGTACGACGGCCGCTGCGGCCGTCGGCACCGGCCAGTTCTCGATCATCGCCAGGCTCTGCATGTCCACGAGCGTAGACCGGCGCCGTCCGGCGCCTCACTCCGGGACGGCACGCGGCCTGTCCACTTGCTTGGAGTGCACTCCAAGGTTCTACGTTGAGGGTATGACCCTGATCGAAAGCACCCCCGTCCGGACGGAAACCGAGGACATCTGCGTATCGGCCCCGCCGGCGCATCCCCGCCCCGCCGGCCGGGACCAGTACACGATCAGCGAAGTGGTCGCCTTCACCGGCCTCACCGCGCACACCCTGCGCTGGTACGAGCGCATCGGGCTCATGCCGCACGTCGACCGGTCGCACACCGGGCAGCGGCGCTTCAGCAACCAGGACCTCGACTGGCTCACCTTCGTCGGCAAACTGCGCCTCACCGGGATGCCGGTCGCCGACATGGTCCGTTACGCCGAGCTGGTCCGGGAGGGCGAGCACACCTTCGAACAGCGGCAGGAACTGCTGGAGCGGACCCGGCGCGATGTGCGCGCCCGGATCGGCGAACTCCACGACACCCTCGCCGTACTCGACCACAAGATCGACTACTACGCCGGTGCGCACCGTGCGTCGGAAAGGGCCTCATGAGCAACACGGAGAAGATCGCCACGGTGACCCTCGGCGCCGCCGGACCCACGGTCGGCGTCCAGGGCTTCGGCGCGATGGGCATCAGCGAGTTCTACGGCGACACGGACGAGACGGCCGCCCGAGACACCCTCGAAGCGACCCTCGAAGCCGGTGTCACCCTCATCGACACCGCAGACGTGTACGGGCGCGGCGCCAACGAGACGTTCCTCGCGCCGTTCGTCGCCGCACACCGCGACGAGATCACCCTCGCCACCAAATTCGGCATCGAGCGCAGCGACGACCCCGCCTACCGGGGCATCCGCAACGAACCCGGCTACATCAGGACAGCCGTCGAAGGCTCCCTGCGGCGTCTGGGCGTCGACGTCATCGACCTCTACTACATGCACCGCCACAACCCCGCCGTGCCGTTCGCCGAGTCCGTCGGCGCGATGGCCGAACTCGTCGCCGAGGGCAAGGTCAAACACCTCGGCCTCAGCGAGGTCACCGGCGCCGAACTGCGCGAGGCGCACTCCGTGCACCCCATCACCGCGCTCCAGTCCGAGTGGTCGCTGTTCTCCCGCGACGCCGAGACGAGCGCCGTCGGCGCCGCCGCCGCACTCGGCGTCGCCCTCGTCCCGTACTCCCCGCTCGGCCGCGGCTTCCTGACCGGCTCGTTCACCCATGCCGACAAGGAACTGCGCGGCGCCGACATCCGGCTCACCCAGCCCCGCTTCACCGGCGACAACGCCGACCGCAACGCCGCACTCCTCGAACCCGTCCGCACCGTCGCCGCCGCCCACGGCGCGACCGCCGGACAGATCGCCCTCGCCTGGGTGCAGCAGCGTGCCGGGGCGCACGGCCTGACCGTCGTCCCCATCCCCGGCACCCGCAAGCGCTCGCGCCTGCTGGAGAACGCCGCCGCCACCCGTATCACCCTCACCCCCGACGAACTCGCGCTCCTGGAACCGATCGCCGGACAGGTCGTCGGCGACCGCTACCCGGACATGTCGGCGACGGCCGCCGCTCGCGAGTAGCCCCCGTCGCCTCACGACGCCAGCGCGTACACCGCGAAGCCCGCCGCGAGCAGCCCCGTCGCCGCCCGGCGGGCGTAGGCCTGTCGTGTGCCCGACTCCCACGGCGCCTCGAAAGCCCGCGCGTACCGGGCGATCACCACCAGCAGCACCGCGAACAGCGGCATCCACAGCACCCGGCCGAGAATCCAGCCGGCCGAATCCGGCGCCGTCGTCAGCCCCGGCACCGCCCCCGGATACGAACCCGGCACCGCCGCCGCGAGCATCGCCGTCTGGTGCCAGCACAGGATCGTCATCGCCGACAGGTTGATCACCACGACCGGCGCCCACAGTGCGGGCCTGCGCAGCACCCGCGCGATCCGGTCCCGCAACAGGATCGCCGCGCCGCTCTGCACCGCGGCGAGCGCCAGCACCAGCAGCGACGGCGGATGCGAATTGGTCCGCGCCTCACCGGGCACCCCGACCATCGACGCCGGGTAGTGGAAGACCACCAGCAGCACGGCGAAGAGCACCCCGCCGCCCACCAGCAGCACCCGCGCCCCGCGCCGGCCGATCCGGCCCTCGCCCCACGACACCCCGAGCTGATACGCGAACAGCCAGCCCGGCAGGATGTTGAGTACGCTCAGCCAGCCCGGCATCGCGTCGCCGTACGGGCCGTACCGCAGCACGTCCACCACGGCCACCACCCCCAGCAACGGCGCCGCCGCCCACGCGCCGAGCCGCCGCGCCGCCCGCACGCAGTACGGCGTCAGCGCCGTCACCACGACGTACACCCCCACGAACCACAGCGGCTGCACCACCAGCGTGGAGCACGTCCGCAGCGTCGTCCCCGGCACACCGGCCGCGTACAGCACCGGAAGCAGCACCGCCCACACCGCCGTCACCCCCAGCACCGGCCGCCCCAGCCGGGCGACCCGCTGCCGGAGCCACGCCGCCGTGGAGCCCTTCCTGCGCCGGTACGAGAGCACCGACGCGTAACCCCCGACCAGGAAGAAGATGCCCAGCATCTGGAGCACCCAGCTCGCCGGCGCGAGGAACCCGAACGTGCTCAGCGGACTCGCGTTGCGCAACGCCCCGTCGTCCAGGGTGAATCCACCCAGCAGCCAGTGCCCCGTGGGCACCGCGAGCAGCGCCAGCGCGCGCAGACCGTCGATCGCGCGGTCACGCGACGCGGGCGTCCGCGCCTCGATCTTCTCGACGATCCTCATCGCACGTCACCACCCGTGGCGATCGCGGCGAACGCGGCGAGCGAGTCCGTACCGGGAGCGAAGTAGCCGGTGTGCCCGTGCGCGGTCCGCGCGGGGATCCGGCGCGCGCCGAAGCTCTCGGCCGCCGGGTCCGCGCCGTGGCCCAGGCCCAGCACCTCGACGTTCGGCACCCTGGCGATCCAGTCCGACGCGTCCCTCGCCGCCCACACGCGGGCGCCGGTACGCAGCGCCTCCGCGTTCTCGGCGCGCATGCCGGGGGAGCCGACCACGACGATGTCGCTCGCCGCGACGTCTCTCGCGGCGAGGCCGCACACCACGGAGCCGTAGCTGTGGCAGAACAGCTTCGGTGTCCGGACACCGGCGGCGGTCAGGCCCTCGGTGAACCTTGCCAGCCGCGGCGCGCCCGCCTCGGCCAGCTCCCCGGTCGCGGAGTCGAGCCCCACACCGAGAGGCGTCGTGTAACCGGCCCACGCCACGACGGCGGTACGGCCGCCGGTCGCGGTCCGCAGCGACGTGGCCATCCCGGCGGGGGTGCCGTACGGGTCCCGCTCCCGGTCGTACGTCGCCGCGTCGATGTCCGAACCCGGTACCACGACAGCGACATGACGGGCCGCCACCAAGTCCCCGTACACCTCGGCGACGGTGCCGCGGCCCCTGGGGTCGAAGGCGATGATCTGCCGACCGGGCTCGGCGAGGCGGGTGTAGCGGGGGTCCTTGGCGATCGCCAGCCTGTTGGCCCGGTACCGCAGTTGGACGGGGGCGCCGTCGAGGTTCCCCACGACCTCGGGGTGCCGCTCGGCCAGCTCACGCTGCCGACTCGGGGCCAACGTACGGAAGAACGCGGCGACTTGGGCGGGGGTCGTGTCCTCGGGGTCGGGCAGCGCGCGCCCGAGCGTCCCGTCCGCCCGCCAGGCGGCGCTGCCGGGCGGCGGCCCGGTGACGGGCCGCTGCCCACTCCCGGCGGCCCATCCGGCGGTGCCGGACACCAGGGTGGCCATCAGCGCGGCGGCGACCAAGGTCCTTCTGTAGCGGCGCATTTCGCGTCTCCCTCGTTGTGGCCACGGGGTGTGGCGGGAGGAAGGTAGAAACGGGACGCCCGACGGGGCGTCACACCGGGGGGCCAAGTCGGGGGTGGTACTGGGGTAGGGGGTGTCTTGGTTGCGGGATCGTTGGCCGGGGGCGGGGTGCGGGTTGCCGTCCGGCGGTTGTGCGGGTTTCGGTTTCGTTGTCGGGGGCGGGGGGGGGGGGGGGGGGGGGGGGGGGGGGGGGGGGGGGGGGGGGGGGGTGGGGGGGGGGGGGGGGGGGGGGGGGGGGGGGGGGGGGGGGGGGGGGGGGGC